>SVDS01000079.1 GCA_015057715.1 Paenibacillaceae bacterium | reverse complement strand
TATAAAGTGTGATTTTATAAATATATTTGCTGTAACCTGAAATTGCACAAAAATCTCTCAGCACATTGGCGGCGTAAAGCTTAATATAAGCAGATTCCCCGTGGTCTCCCATTTTAAAAGAAGGAGAGGAAAATAACGATTTTCGTTCGGAGCAGGTTACAACAATGTTTACCATTTCCTTATAAGCCACTTCCATCCGATCTGACAAAATCTGAACCCGGTTCACTGTATTTTTTGTTTCATTTTCTAAAGCATCCTTATAATAAGAATGATAGTTATAAAAACTCACGGCACATGCAATGATGATAACCATCAGCAGATTGTATAAAAGAAATTTATACCGGAATGTTCGGGGCATGATCTCATCCTTTCTCCCCCGTGAACAGCCGCTAAATGCCAGATGTCGATTTTGCATCTCAGCCTGCACGAGATTAAATTTAGTAATATCATATCCTTTATTCCACAGAAATTCAACGAAATAGAAATGAATCTTAAAAAAATATAAAAATCTGAATAAAGTATATGTTTTAATTTATAGCAATTCGAAAAACGTAAAAAAAATAATATAATTATGCAAATCGTTTATTCCGATATAGACTCAAATCTGGTATCTTTATAACATAAAGAACACGCGCGTAGTTCTAAAAAAAGGGAGGTTTCAAACCGATGAAATTAAAAAAGGTTTTAGCTATGGTATTAGCAGCCGGAATGGTGTGTGCATCTTTAACTGCATGTGGCAGCAAAACAGCTGAAAGCAGTGCTGCAGATACAACTGGAGCAACGACTGCTGCAGATGCTGCAAAGTCAGGCGATAAAACACAGAACTCTGGTGAAAAGAAGGTTCTTACCGTGACAACATGGGACTATGATTCATCTCCTCAGTTTCAGTCAGTGGTTGATGCCTATATGAAAGAAAATCCCAATGTGGAGATCAAAGTTATTGATACATCTGCTGATGAATACAACAATTCCTTAGGAATCAGTTTATCCGCAGCTCAGCCAGATCCGGATATTATCTGGGTAAAGGATATGGGCTCCATGCTTCAGATGGCTGATAAAAAGCAGCTTCTTCCTCTTGATGATTTCATGAAAAAAGACAACTTTGATACATCTGTTTACAATGGTGCAGCAGAGCAGCTTCAGTACAACGGAGTGACTTACGGCCTTCCGTACCGCTCCGACTGGTATGTCTTGTACTACAATAAGGATCTTTTTGACGCAGCAGGTGTTGCATATCCTTCCAATGATATGACCTGGGATGAGTATAATGACCTGGCTGCAAAGATGACTTCCGGCGAAGGCAGCTCAAAGGTATACGGCGGACATAATCATACATGGCAGGCGCTTGTAACAAACTGGGCCGTTCAGGATGGCAAACATACAGTTGTTGAAAAAGACTATTCCTTTTTAAAACCATGGTATGAGGCAGCTCTTTCCTTACAGGATAAGGGATATATCCAGGATTACTCTACGTTAAAAACAGCAAATATCCATTACTCCTCTGTATTCAAGAATCAGCAGTGCGCTATGATGCCAATGGGAACCTGGTTTATCGCCACCATGATCCAGTCCCGTGCAGCAGATGAGACTTCCTTTAACTGGGGTATTGCAAGACTTCCTCATCCGGCAGATACAGAATCAGGATATACGGTAGGAGCTCTCACTCCTGTGGGAATCAGTGCCTATACAGACGAACCTGACTTATCCTGGGACTTTGTTAAATTTGCTACAAGCAAAGAAGCCGCAAATATTCTGGCTGAACAGGGTGTATTTACCGGTATCCAGACAGAGGAATCTTTAAAGACCATCGCTTCTGCACAGTTCTTCCCTGAGGGAGAATCTAATATTGAAGCATTGTCCTATACTCATTACACATTTGACCGTCCTTTAGACCCAAAGATCGAAGAAATTCGTAAGGCTCTTGACGAAGTTCATGAAATGATAATGATCAAACAGTATACGGTTGATCAGGGAATCGAAGAACTGAACAAACGTGTTGCAGAGATCAAAGGCTGGTAAAATATAATTGATTGCCAAAGAGCGCCTTTTCTAAAATTACAGCAAGGCGCTCTTTTTGTGGCAAAAAGCAGGTGAAAAGGAGGTTAACCCAGTATGAAAGAAGTAAAAACCACATTGACGTCGCATCAAAAGAAAGCAATCCGAAGTAACCTGGTCGGTTATTCCTTTATTTTACCTAATTTAATCGGATATGCTATTTTCGTATTTATTCCTGTAATTTTTTCCTTTATTTTAAGTGTTATGAAATGGGATGGCTCCAAGGCTCCCATGGAGTTTGTTGGATTAAAAAATTTCGCTCAGGTTTTTGGTGACAGGATATTTGTTCAATCCTTTCTTCACACAATTCAATATGCATTGCTCACGGTATTCCCAACATTGGTGCTGTCACTTTTACTGGCAGTTTTACTGAATCATAAGTTAAAAGGGATCGCGATCTTTCGTACAGCGCTGTATTTCCCTTACATTGCTTCCATTGTGGCGGTAGGTGCGGTGTGGAACATGTTATTTCAGCCGGATTTTGGACCCATCAATGAATTTTTAAAATTCATTGGCATTTCTAAGCCTCCCAGATGGGTTGTTGATGTGAAATGGGCCATGGTGGCCATTTCTGTGGTAAGTGTATGGAAATATATGGGTTACTATATGATCGTTTATCTGGCGGCTCTACAGGGAATCTCAGGTTCCCTTTATGAAGCGGCAGGGATTGATGGAGCCAATGGTTTTCAGAAGCTTCGCTATATTACCATTCCCATGCTGACTCCCACCACATTCTTCGTACTGATTATGCTTACAATTCAGTGCTTTAAGGTGTTTGATCTTGTATATGTAATGACAGGCGGAGGTCCCGGCAACGCTACCAAGACCCTGGTTAATTATATTTATGAAAAGGCATTTACCTCATGGGAGTTTGGACCGGCAAGTGCGGGAGCCATAGTTTTGTTCGCAGTAGTGCTTGTGATCACCCTGATTCAGTTTGCGGGTGAAAAGAAGTGGTCTAAGGATTTGATGTAAGGAGGGAAAGCGATGAATACAAAAACAAAGGATTTAAGGATACCTCTGTATCTGGGACTGATTGCTTTATCCCTTTTTATGCTGGTGCCTTTTTACTGGATGGTGATCTCTTCTTTAAAGCTTAATAAAGATGTATTTTCCATACCAATGAAATGGTGGCCCGATACGATGCATTGGGAGAACTACAAAATCATCTGGAAGAAGCTGCCTCTTGTGACCTTCTTTTTCAATACAGCCAAGCTGACGGTTATTACCACCCTCATCCAGCTGTGTACCAGCTGCTTTGCTGCTTACGGTTTCACAAAGACGCGTTTTAAAGGAAGGGACCTGATCTTTCTGATGTATGTTACTACCATAGCTGTACCATGGCAGGTCTACATGGTTCCACAGTTTATTCTGGTTTCCAGGCTGGGTCTTAACGACACTCATTTAGGATTGATCCTGATGCAGGCGTTCTCTGCGTTTGGTGTATTTTTAATCCGCCAGTTTTATATCAGCATTCCGGATGAATTATGCGAAGCTGCCAGGATCGATGGGTTAAATGAATATGGTATCTTTGGAAAAATCGTGTTTCCTCTTGGGAAACCTGCTATGGCAACTCTGACCATTTTTACATTTACCAATGTGTGGAATGACTTTATGGGACCGCTCATCTATTTAAAAACAAAGGAATTGAAAACCATCCAGCTGGGTATCCGGATGTTCATATCCCAGTTCGGAGCGGACTACGCATGGATCATGGCTGCTTCCGTATGCTCATTGATCCCCGTTATCATTGTATTTTTAAGCTGTCAGAAGTTTTTTGTAGAGGGCGTTGCAGCCAGCGGAATCAAAGGATAGAAAGGGGAAATACCCTGCGGGTATCCCTTTATGTCCAAAAAGATGGACAGTGATTAGGAAAGGAGAGGCATATGGCACAGACATTGGAACAAATAATAACCTATCCTGGAATGGAAGAGGAAATGGTTCAACAGGCTCTTAATGATGCCGTGAAGATCGTGAAAGAGAACCTAATGGAATTTACGGATAAATTCCAGTCTTCCAACAGCATTAACGGATTTTATGAGGCAACAGAAAATGTGGAATGGACAACAGGGTTCTGGACAGGAGTGATCTGGCTGGCTTACGAGCACACCGGTGATAAAGCATTTCAAAAAGCCGCCCAAGTACAGGTAGAAAGCTTTCTGAACAGAATTGAAAATAAAATTGACGTAAATCATCACGATATGGGATTTCTATATAGTTTATCCTGTGTGGCAGCCTATAAGCTGACCGGCAACGAGCATGCAAAAAAGGCTGCTTTATTGGCAGCGGATCATCTGGCGGAACGATACAGGGAAAGAGGAAAGTTCCTTCAGGCCTGGGGAAATCCGGGTGAACCAAAGGAATACCGGCTAATCATTGACTGTCTGTTAAATCTTCCCTTACTTTACTGGGCAACGGAAGTGACGGGAGATTCTTCCTATGAAGATAAGGCGGAGAACCATATAAAGACTGCCATGAAATGCATTTTGCGTCCGGACCATTCTACCTACCATACCCATTTCTTTGATGTGGAAACAGGGGAACCCACCTATGGAGTAACCCATCAGGGGAACCGCAACGGTTCTGCATGGGCCAGAGGTCAGGCCTGGGGGATTTATGGAATTGCCTTAAGCTACCGTTATTTGAAGAATCCGGAGTACATGGACTTATTTTGCAGCGTTACTGATTATTTTATTGAACATCTGCCGGATGATCTGGTTCCTTACTGGGATTTTGACTTTGACACAGGCAGTGAGGAACCGAGAGATTCCTCTGCCTCGGCCATTGCTGTCTGCGGGATTCTGGAAATGGCGAAATACTTAGAAAAAGAGAAGGCACAGGTATATCTGACTGCAGCTGACCGGATGCTTAAGGCGCTGACAGACCGTTGTGCCAACAGGGATTACAAAAAATCCAATGGATTGCTGCTTCATGGCACCTATGCAAGGAATTCCCAAGAAAATACCTGTACCGACCGTGGTGTAGATGAATGCAATACATGGGGAGACTATTTTTATATGGAGGCACTGACAAGACTCTCCAAAGACTGGAAGCTGTACTGGTAAGTGCTGGTGAAGGAGAAAAAAATGAAGACTAATCTGCTGTATGTGTTTGCTGACCAGTGGCGGGCGCACGCGACGGGATTTATGAACATGGATCAGGTGATAACACCAAACATTGACTCTTTTGCCCGGGAGAGCATGAGGTTTACAAATGCTTACAGTACGTATCCCTTATGCTCTCCTCACAGAGCGTCTCTTATGACAGGAAAATACCCCTTCCGCCTGGGAATGTGGACCAATTGCAAGATTGGGCTGGAAGAAACGGTCATGTTGAGACCTCAGGAGCTCTGCATTGGAGATGTGCTGAAGAATGAAGGTTACCGGACGGGCTATATTGGTAAATGGCATTTGGATGCATCGGAGCTTAACTTTGTTACCAACCCAATATCAGGTGCAAGGGACTGGGATGCCTATACACCGCCAGGGGAAAGAAGACATGGATTTGATTACTGGCTGTCTTACGGAGCCTGGGATGATCACATGAATCCCCATTATTGGCAAGACGGTGAAAGCCAGATAAAGCCTGGAAAATGGTCAGCAGAATTTGAAACAGACAAGGCTCTTGAATATATGGAAGCAGGGAAAGAAGGTGAACAGCCATTTGCGCTGTATCTATCCTATAATCCGCCTCATCTTCCCTATGAGCTGGTGCCGGATAAGTATTATGAACGGTTTAAGGATCTTAAGGTCTGCTATCGTGAAAATGTTCCGGAAGAGATGAGAGAAAAGGGAGGGCTCCTGGAGACTCAGACAAGGCAGTATTATGCTGCAATTTATGGAATTGATCAGCAGTTTGGAAGAATCCTTCAATATTTAAAAGATCATGGCATGGAGGAAAATACTCTTGTCATCTTGTCTTCGGATCATGGAGAGATGCTTGGTTCACATGGCTTGATGAGTAAAAATATCTGGTATGAGGAGTCCATTCATATACCGCTTATGATTCGTCAGAAGGGACGAGTCCAGACGGCTGACAACGATGGAATTTTTGCCAGCCCTGATCACATGCCCACGATTCTGGAACTTTTGGAAATTCCCGTTCCAGAGACATGCGAAGGATATAGTCATGTGAAAGGAATGTTTGGAACGGATGAGAATGAGCCTGAGGATATGTTAATATGCTCTTATCCGGGAGGAGCGGAGATGGTAAAAAAATTTTCCTCTAAAGGGCTTAGTCATAAATCATATGGCTGGCGCGGGATAAAGGATAAGCGTTACACTTATGTCATATCTAACGGCTATACGCCAGGCGAGGAACAGAGGGAATATCTTTATGATAATCAAATGGATCCTTATCAAATTAATCCGGTATTAGTAAAGCCGGATTGTCAGAAAAGTCAAATTCTTAAATACAGGGAAAGGCTTAAAGCGTATTTAAGCAGGACAGAAGATCCGTTTTTGTGGAATCGCTAGAGGATAATTAAGAATAAGGGGTGTTGCTAAATTAACGTAAGTTAGTTTTATAGCACCCCGCTTTTTACTTTATGGCGCAATATGAATTGTTAGAAAGGGAAATCATTATGAGATATAAATGCAGGAAAATAAGCGATAAACTTATTATCAATGGTAACTTAAGAAAAGACCAATGGGAGGCTGCAGAAGGTATTCTGCTAGTGGATACAGTAACAGGAGTAGAAAATCATAACCAGACAATTGCTAAGTTCTTGTGGGATGATACCTTTTTGTACGTTGGTTTTTATTGCAAGTTTGAACAGATTAATGCAACTATGAGTGGTTTCAATGAAAAACTGTATGAAGAGGATGTAGTAGAAGTATTCATTGATGATAATAGTGATCGAAGAACCTATATGGAAATTGAGGTAAATCCGTTAAATGCAGTACTTCATTATTATATACATAATGATCTGGCTGGTACCATTTTACAATATGCCAGAGTCAATAATAATATTATTTCAGCTGTTATTCAGGATCAGGAAGAGAAGGAATTTATGGTGGAGTTCGCAATCCCATTTACTGAATTTATTACAGCATCAAGCATTCCGCCTAAAACAGGAGATATATGGCTTTTTAACGCATATAGGATCAATAACAGCTTGAGAGATGATGTTGAATATCTGGCATGCTCACCCACTGGGATGATCAATTTTCATATACCAAATTGTTTTGGAGAATTAGAATATACAAATATACCAATCATTTAACCTGCATGTTAAGAGGCAGTTATGAAAAGAAAAAAATCAAAAATCAGATATTCGAAAGAAAAAATGAGGAAGGATCTGATTCAGCAGAAAGAAACTTTGAAGAATAATTTCCTTTTGAATGTTATGAGAGGCGATGTAAAGGATTTAAAGTATATAGAAGAAAATTTTGAACAGCTGGGTATCTTTATTAGCCAGAACGGTTTCCAAATTATCACAATTGAATTTAATGGAGCAGTGGATAATAATTCCGAGATAATTTTATCTCAATTTATCATAAAAAATAGAGTGGAAAAAATATTATCCACTTTTTATTCTTTGCAGAGTGCAGAATTGCTGCATCGTATTTCCATGATAATTAATACTGATGAAAATAGTATTAAAATTGAGAAATTACAAAGCCAACTGCAGGCAGCCATTGAGCTCATTGATCATGATCATGGAATAAGGTGTTTCATTGGCATTAGCCATATTCATAATAATATGGGGGAAATTCCAGATGCATACACAGAAAGTTTGGAAGCAGTTACAAATGCCGCAATGCAGGAAGATAAAAATATATTTTATGCAGAAGATGTAGAAAAACTGAGCAATCAGTATGAATTCACCATAGAAAGTGAATATCGTTTGATAAATCATATTAAGACAAGTAATAAGGAACAGGCATTCAATATAATAGAAGAAGTGGTTTGCGAAAACACAAAGAGTCACAATCTGAAAATAGGATATGTTCAGTGCTTAATGTTTGATATAATGGGGGCAATTATAAGATCAGTAAAAGAGAAAGGCTTTTCTTCCATGCCGGTTGAAAAAGACCCCATTCGTATGATGAAAGAAAATCTCAATATAGTAGAAATGAAACAGATACTTCTGGATTTCTGCTCTTATGCATGTGAATTGAATTTGTCACAAAAAGAAATGCAAAAATACAACATAGAAGAGGATATCAATCAATATATCAGAGAACATTATTTTAACCCGGATCTTAATGTATCGATGCTTGGAGAGACCTTTCATCTGACTCCTGCATATTTATCAAAGATCTACAAAAGTGAAACTGGAAACTCTCTATTATATGCAATTAATAGCATTCGGATTGAAGCCTCCAAAAAGCTGTTAGATGAAACTGATTTAAGTGTTAATCAGATTTCTAAACTGGTGGGATATCTTTATTGTAATGCCTTTATTCGTTTTTTTAAGAAACAGACAGGTTTAACTCCGGGACAATACAAGAATCTGAATAAAAAGCAAAATAAAACCATTAATGAGTGATTTCTTCATGGTTAAACGCTCCTGGTCTTTTAAGATTGAGACCAGGGGCGTTTTCTAATTATTTTTTATTTTCCAAAAGTGCCAGCAACATCTCTGCAGTCATTGGGATATGAGCAGGCAATGCTTCTTTTGTTCCAGCATAGACGGCAGAAATAAGTCGGTGTTTACCAGGCTTTAGCTGTGACTGAATCATGGGTATGTAGGTTCTTGGATGGATCAGATTGCTGTTGCTATCTGCCTGGATAAAATGTGCTTTTCCTTCCCCGCTTAAATCGTATATTCCACTGATATACTGGTAGCAGGTTTTTTCATTCTCGTCTTGATAAGGACACTCAAAGATCAGATAGCCATTTTCAGCCTTTTGAGCTTCTGAAGGAATAAAATCTCCCTCCCTGTCAGCTGCTCTTGGAATGGAAAATCCACAGTCTGCTGCAAAAAGAGGACGCTCAGTTTCAATATCATGAATACGATAATGCCAGGGTAATCCTGGGAAAACAGTAGTTGTGACAGTTACGTCCGGCCATGGTTTCCAACGAGAACGGATCATATCTTCATTTAGTTCCAATAATTCACAATCTCTTCTGACGCGGTAATAACTATCCTGTTCACTTAACGCTAACATGCTGTCAGGAGCATTTTGCGCAAGGTCATAATCGCCCCTTGGTACGCTGAATCCAAATACATTGGAGTAGGCAAACTTTTCATATTTTGCTGCCATGTGAGCGGGCTCAAAGCCAGCATATTGTCCGGCGGTGAAGGCTGCTACATGATGTGGTTTTCTTACAAATACCATATGAGGGTGAGGCATTACCCTTTTGTAGGATAAGGCAGGCAATGGTTCTTCTTTTGCCTGCCAGAAAGGATGGCTTTCTGATAAGGCAAGAGGTAGAAAGGCCTTTAGTGACCAGGCGGGTGATCCAGGAGCATTATACGATTCAGACATAACCAGATTCTCATAGCAATACCCAATGCTAAGTATACCGTCACGACTAAATATAGGTTTCTGAAACCAGTTTCGAAGGTGTCTTAGAACAATTCCTTTCATAACCCCATAGGAAAAAACCTCCACATCATTAAGGGCGAGTGCACCCCAAAAAGCGCATTGTGCAAAGCGATAAGTCAGACTTCTTCCATAAGGAACACAGTCACCATCTTCCGAAAACCAATAGATGAAGTCCTGTGCAAATATCTTAGCGCGTTCTATGTAAAGCTTGCTTCGAACAGGATCTTCCTCTTTCATCAAATGTGCGTAAATTAAGGCGTAATAGTGCATGGCAAAAGCAATATAATAATCTCTTTGTTCGGTTGCACCATCAGAATACCAGCCTTCTCCAAGATAATAAGTATCCAGAGCCTCTAATTCCTGTTTTATGCGTTCACTGTTATAAGGCATTCCAACATTTTTCAAACCAAGATTAACAAGAACGATAAAAAATCTCCAGTTGTTCTCCGGAACTTTATGATAGTTTACCTGATAAAGCCAGTCTGCGAAGTGAGTCTGATCTTCTTTGGAGAGCGGATAAAAAAATTGCTCAGGTGCCATACAAAGGGCAAGTCCTAATACAGCAGTTTCTACTGTTTTTTGATCATAATCCTCAATATCGCCCCAATATTCCGGGGAGGAAGGATTGGTTCCATAACGGATCGCATCGTGGTAAATAAGCCAGATATCATCTGCAAAACCTCCTGCTGCAGCAGGAACCAGCCCCCAGAGAGGCCTGGCCAGTGCTTCCATATTGGCAGTTCGACTTACGGCCCACGTACCAGTGTTACCTAAAATTAGTTGCGTGTTCTTGTCTGAATAATAGGGGATTAGAGGATGAACAATTGTTTCTAAAGCTTTCACTAAATCTTGGCGGGTCTGTAAAGGATTATCTTGTATCGGTAATTTTTGCATGGAGTTCCTCCGTTTAAATAAGCAGTTAAAGATTATTGTAATTCATATTAATTATAATCGTTTTCACCCCAGCATGTATATGGACGATATAATGAATCAATGAACAAAAATAAGCTTCTATGTCTTTTCAGAAAGGGAACGTATGGAGGAGGCGTATTCTGTAGGCGTCATTCCAGTGAGTTTTTTAAACTGCCTGGTAAAGTAGTGGATGGAGCTATACCCCAGGCAGTCTGAAATTTCCGTGAAGTTCATCTGGTTATTGCGGATTAATTGTTTGGCCGCTTCCGTTTTCTTGTTTAAGAAAAAATCGATGACGCCACAGCCATGGGCTTCCCGGAATATTTTCTGAAGCTGAGACCGCCCGATCAAATTGTCACGGCAGATGGATTCAATGGTGAGATGCTCTCTTAAATGCTCTTCCATGTATCGCACGATCCGGTTATGGATATCTCCATGGATTCGACTCTCTGACGGGCTATCCGTAAGAATCTGCTCCGGATTGGAGATGTATTTACGGTAGAGGTGGATAATCAGCTCTTCCAGATAATTGCCGATCAGCTGTTCCGCGCCAAAGGAAGCGACGGGCTGCCTGACCAGTTCTTCCTGGTAGGGATCGTCAAGTCTTCCGGTAAATGCGTTCCGGGCTTCTATGATAATCTGGGCAAGGAGAGCTGCTTCCGTTTCCTGAACGGACAAAACTTTTCCTTTCAATGCTTTCATGCAGGGAGAATTGCATTCAAATCCCACTACAACCAGGTTGGGGGCAATCGTCCCATTGGTCAGTATGTTATGGAATTCCCCTGGACTGTGGAAGATGATGTTTCCCCTCTTTAAAGGGATCCGTTTCCCGTCTGCCATCACGTCAATAACTCCCTTGTCAACGCAGACAAATTCCCAGAAGTCATGGCTTTCACCGGGAAAAGTGAAATTGCTCATGTATTCAAAATAGTGAACAGTTATAACTTTTTTAATCACAGCTGAGGGACGGAGAGATGTGCTTTTATAGGCCATGGGTTATCCTTTCTGTTGATGTTTGTTCTTATAATTAGTATACCACATTCTCCTTTAAAAATGATAGAAGAGTACGATCGTACAAATAAAATAATAGATAGTGCAAATATTTTTTTGAGTATATTCATTATACTGAGGATAGTAAATTTCAGGAGGTACAGCAATGAACGGAAAACCGGTTCTGGTGATTATGGCTGCAGGAATGGGCAGCCGTTATGGAGGATTAAAACAGATAGACTCTATTGATGCTTATGGGAACAAGATTATTGATTATTCTATTTTTGACGCGGTTCAGGCTGGATTTGAAACGGTTGTTTTTATCATTAAAAAGGCTATTGAAAAAGAATTCCGGGAGAATATTGGAGACCGGATTGCGGCTCACGTAAATGTGGAATATGTATACCAGGAGCTGGATCGTCTGCCGGCCGGATGTCAGGTGCCGGAGGGACGGGTGAAGCCATGGGGAACCGGTCATGCTATTTTATGCTGCCAGGATGTGATCGACGGACCATTTGCCGTGATCAATGCGGATGATTATTATGGAAAAAGCGCTTTTGTGTCTATATACAATCAGTTATCGGAGATTTCCGACAGCGAGAAGTATCAGTACACCATGGTGGGCTACCGCCTATACAATACCTTAACTGAAAACGGTCATGTGGCAAGAGGCGTGTGCACCATCAGTGAGGATGGAAAACTTAAAGATATCCATGAACGCACCAGAATTGAAAAGCAGGGGGATAAGGCTAGATTTACAGAGGATGACGGCAAGACCTGGACAGAGCTTAGTGAGGACACCGTTGTTTCCATGAATATGTGGGGCTTTACGAAAAGTATAATAAAAGAGCTTGATGAGAGGTTTGCCGTTTTTCTGGATAAGGAACTTCCGGGAAATCCGTTAAAATGTGAATATTTCCTTCCTTTTGTGGTGGATGAACTGTTAAAAGAATATAAGGCGGAGGTTACCGTTTTAAAAAGCGTGGACCGTTGGTATGGCGTCACTTACAAAGAAGATAAGGAAACAGTGGTGAATGCAATCAGGGAACTTAAGAAAACCGGTATTTATCCGGAAAGACTGTGGGAGGAACAGTAATGGGAGACGCACAATGTAAAAAAATAGGTGAGGCCATCGGTTTGCTGGCCTTCGAAGGAGAAATGATTTCATGTGAGCGCTATGGAAATGGTCATATTAACGATACATTTCGTCTGGTCTGTATGGACAGGGGAGCCGTAAAACCTTACATCATCCAGAGAATCAATCATAAGGTATTTAAGGATCCTGTGTCTCTTATGAAAAATATCTCAGGTGTCACTTCATTTCTGCGTGAAACGATTATTGCCCAGGCAGGTGATCCGGATCGGGAGACGTTGAATATTGTAAAGGCGCTGGATGGAAAGGATTACTGTCAGGACAGCGACGGAAACTATTGGAGAGGGTACCTTTTTATTGAGGGGGCTACCACCTATGATAAGGTGAGAAATCCGGAAGATTTTTACCAGAGCGGCAAAGCCTTCGGTCGTTTCCTGCGCAGACTGGGAGAATACCCCGCCGGAGAGCTGACGGAAACCATCATAAATTTCCACAATACGCCGGTTCGCCTGCAAGCTTTTAAAGAAGCGGTCAAAGCGGATGTCTGCAACCGGGCACACCTGGTCAGGGAAGAGATAAGCTTTGTGCTGGACAGGGAGAGCGAGGCAGATACTGCAATGAAACTGCTTCGGGAAGGCCGCCTGCCGCTCCGTGTAACCCACAATGACACCAAGCTTAACAATATCATGATCGATGACCAGACTGGTGAAGCCTTGTGTGTCATTGACTTAGACACCATAATGCCGGGGCTCTCTATCTTTGACTTTGGTGATGCCATCCGGTTCGGAGCCAATACGGCCGAAGAAGATGATCCAGATTCCAGCAGGGCATCCTTATCCCTGGAATTGTTTGAAATCTATACCAAAGGTTATTTGGAAGGCTGCAAAGAGGTATTGACATCAGAGGAAGGAACAATGCTGCCTATGGGTGCCAAATTAATGACTTATGAATGCGGTATGCGTTTTTTAACAGATTTTCTTCAGGGGGATACCTATTTCCACACCAGCAGGGATAACCACAACTTAGACAGGGCCAGAACCCAGTTTGCTCTGGTAGCGGATATGGAGAAGAAGTGGGTGGAGATGGAAGAAATTATAAATAAATATTAATAGGGAATGAAAGGGGATAACGGATGAAGATACTGGTGACAGGGGGTGCCGGATATATCGGCAGCCATACCTGCGTGGAGCTTTTAGAGCGGGGATATGATGTGGTTGTGGTGGACAATCTGTCAAACTCTTCAAGCGTGTCATTGAAGAGAGTGGAAGCAATTACTGGAAGACAGGTAACTTTTTATGAGGCGGATCTTCTGGACAGAGACGCGCTGGAAGAAATATTTAATAGGGAAGCAATTGAGGCAGTGATCCATTTTGCAGGCTTAAAGGCAGTGGGGGAATCGGTCTTAAAACCCTTGGAATATTATCATAACAATATCACCGGAACTCTTATCTTGTGTGAGATCATGAGAGCTCATGGGATAAAAAAGATCATTTTTAGTTCTTCTGCCACGGTGTATGGAGATCCGTCCTCTGTTCCCATTACGGAGGAGTGTCCAAAAGGGAGCATCACCAACCCCTATGGACAGACCAAGGGAATGCTGGAACAGATTCTTACGGATTTTCATACTGCGGATCCAGAGTGGAGTGTCATCATCCTTCGCTATTTTAATCCAGTGGGGGCTCATGAAAGCGGACTGATCGGTGAAGATCCAACGGGAATTCCCAATAACCTGGCTCCTTACATCACTCAGGCTGCAGTAGGAAAACTTAGAGAGGTCAGCGTTTTTGGCGATGACTACAACACTCCAGACGGCACGGGGATCAGGGATTATATCCATGTGGTGGATCTGGCTCTGGGTCATGTTAAGGCTCTAGAGAAACTTTCTTCAAATGATTCCAAGGTCAGGATTTATAATCTTGGAACTGGACGTGGATTCAGTGTACTTCAGATGATAGAAGCATTTTCCAAGGCATGGGGAAAACCCATCCCTTATTCCATCAGACCGCGCCGTTCTGGGGATATCGGAGCGTGCTTTGCGGATGTTTCCCTTGCGAAAGTAGAACTTGGCTGGGTTGCGGAGCGGGGAATCGATGAAATGTGTAAAGATTCTCTGCGGTGGCAGATTGGTAATCCGGAGGGGTACCGCTGAAAGATATAATAAATAGACAGTTATATTATTTGTGTTATAATAAAGAGTAGGTAGGGCATTTAAATGCTATAATTGTATTAGCAAAAAGCAACATGAAAATTAAGGATTTAAACACATGTATCTATTCTACTTGGTTTATCACTAGTATTTGAGGGGTGAAGTAAATGAGGCAACTTTGCCGGAAGGTGTTACATCTGCAACAATAATTTTCTAAATCTAATTACGAGACCGTTTATTCCCAGAATATCGAAGGATGACCGGTCTTTTTTTACATCAACATTAAATTGAATGCTTTATTATAGCTAAACGAAGCAGATTGCATTGAAACATGAACTGATATATAATTGTTATGTTTACAATAGATATAGAAACAATGAGTTTTAACGAAGTCTTAGAATGGATATCTGGACAATGTCATTAAACAATGAAATTAAATAAATTTCAGGAGGTTTTAAATGACACAAATAATGGTCTTTATTATTTTAAGGTTTATGATTAAATATTTGGAGATAATGTGTGAGGGCAGGGATATTCTTACAGGAAAACAGGTATTAATGATTTCTTTGAGAACATTTACCCATTTTAAAAAGAAACAAAATCGTTAAAAAAGGTAAGGGCAGAAGTAAGTATGAATATATTTGAAAAAATCAAACAGGAAATCATGGCTGACCCAATGAATGAATCCTACACAAAAATGGGGGTTTCCCCAATATTTAAAGCCTCAGAAGATGCACGCATTGCCATAGTGGGGCAGGCACCGGGACGTAAAGCAGAAGCAACTCAATTATTTTGGAATGATTTAAGTGGAGATCGATTAAGAGAGTGGCTGGGAGTATCCAGAGAGATATTCTATAATACAAACCGAATCGCTCAATTGCCTATGGATTTCTATTATCCGGGAAAAGCAAAAACTGGTGATGCACCTCCAAGAAAAGGTTTCGCAGAAAAGTGGCATCCACGTTTACTGGAGGAGATGCCAGATATTGAAATCATTATTCTAATCGGTAGCTATTCACAAAAGTATTATTTAAATGTAAGACGTGAGAAAAGTTTAACTGAGACAGTACGTAATTTTCAAAAATATTTACCAGAATATTTTCCATTGGTGCACCCTTCCCCTTTAAATTTAGGATGGCTCAAGCATAATCCATGGTATGAAGAGGAAGTTTTACCCGTATTAAAAGAAATTGTTCATAAGAACTTATAAGAAAGCGTCTTCATCTTCTGTCATATCACCGTTTGGGTGAGACAAAATATGAGGGGTTGGGAGAAGATTAATCCTTAAAGGGATTAGAACCAATAAACAGCAAACAGATGGAAAAGATGCTGAATATTGCCGGGTTGTCAGGTCTGGTATGCCAGATTGGCGGTTAAGGCAGCTTTCATAAGTTAAGTAAGAATACAATTTTTTCATTCTCATCGGTATCACCCCATATTATTACATTACTGTAAACAACTTTAAAAGTCAGCTTTTCGCCATGGGCGAAGTGCTGGCTTTTTATTTGTGGGACATCGTAATAACTTACTTTCCTGAATCAGGTTCTGGTTTAGAATCCCAATATCCTCTAATATTCAAATTCAAAAGAATCAGACATCTGATAGTTACTGGAGATGGCATCACTGTTTAATTTTTTCTGACGCAAGGACTTATCAGAGCCGAGCAATGCGGTAAAAAGTATGTCAATGACATATAAAAACATCATGTTATTGGATAAGGATATAGAATTAGCTGCTACAATTTTATCGCAGATTACAAATTTATAATCAGATATATCATTTAATTTAGGTGAATCGTAGCTGGTTATAGTTAAATTTTTAGCACCACGTTCAATGGAAGCGCCGGCAATCTGAAAAATATCACGCATGGTTATGGAGGGGGCGATGATAATTGAAAGGTCGTCCGGTGTGATATTGGTCGCCTGAATCCTCATTTCCAAAATATCCGTATATGCTTTGGCGTGATACCCGATTTGATCAAATCGAAATTGCAATTCATTCGCTATAATCGACAAATTGGAAAGAGAAAAAATATGGATATTTTTTGCGGTCTTAAGGGCCTCCACAGCTTTCATAACTGTATTTTCGTCTATAATAGCGGATGTATTAATTAACATTTGGCGATAATCGGCTGTAACGGAAGAGATAAGTCCGCTATCCGTTGAATTCGTATTCTGCTTCATCATATTATTGTAAAAGTTTTCCTGAGCCAAAGCGATTTTAAATCCATTGAATCCTTTAAACCCGATTTTTTTGCAGAATCTGTTTATGCTTGCTTCCGAAGTGCCTGTTTCTTTCGCAATTGTAGTTATGGTGCTGGAAACAACCAGATCCGGATGATTTATAACATATTGACTGATTTCGTTTTCGCTTAATGTAAAATTATGTTGCATGGAAACTATTTTCGAAATTACAGTAGATACCATTTTGGGGACTCCTTATGATTTATTATAGATATTATACGATATTATACCAATAAAAGCAATTCTAAACAAAATCCATGAAAAAGATTTTCAAAAACTTTCAAAAATACTCCAGAATTATTGACACGGAATGAAAAGTATGTTAGCATAATAACGTAAAAACAAGTAATTTACCCGTATAATTATAGGAAATGTACAAAAACGGCAAGAAAGTTTGTAAAAATCAATCAGAACAAGTGAAAATGATTTTCACAAAATGATAAAACATCTTGCTTTTTGAAAAAAATGAAAATGGGAGGTATGGATGGAACGTTTTATTTATGAGAAGGAATACGATGTAGTCATCGCTGGTGGCGGCGTTTCCGGCGCAATTGCCGCTATTGCTTCAGGCAGGAGTGGGGCCAATACGCTGGTTGTTGAGCAGACTGGGTATTTTGGAGGAGCGTTAACCAGTTGCGGTGTCGGGCCTATGATGACATTTCATGCGGGAGAACAGCAGGTTATTAAAGGGATTATGCAGGAAGTCGTAGAGGCTATGGTGGAAAAAGGGTATTCTCCGGGCCATATCAAAGATACCACACAGTATATAAGCTACCTGACTCCGTTCCAGTCAGAGGGATTAAAACTTGTGCTGGACGAATTGGTTCAACAGGCAGGCTGCGACGTTTTATTTCACACAGCCATTGGTGAGGTTGCAGCAGAGGGAGGAAAAATATGCTCCATGACTGTCTGCAATAAAGACGGGTTACACAGAGTAAAAGGGACGGTATTTGTAGATGCTACCGGTGATGGCGATGTTGCAGCCTGGGCAGATGCTCCAATGACAAAGGGTAGAGAAGGCGACGGAGCAATGCAACCAATGACAATGAATATGAAGTATTGCAATGTGGATACTGACAGTTTAAAAAGGCACATGGAGGCTCATGCACAAGAGTTTCCTCGTATGGTGAATAACATTGCGCTCATGTTTCAGACTTCCAGACTTTCTTTTGCAGGCTTTGAAAAAGAATTCAGGCAAGCAAGAGAACAAGGGGAACTTGAAATTTTAAGAGAAGAAGTTCTTGGTTTTGAAACCAATACGCCGGGTGAGTATATTATAAATACTACAAGAGTATTGGGGAAAGACGGTACCAATGCGGTATCCCTTAGTGAAGCGGAATTCCTGGGGAGAAAACAATGCAGAGATCTGGATCTTTTTTTAAGAAAATACCTGCCGGGATTTCAGAATGCTATTTTAGAGTTTACAGGTCCCTCCATTGGAATACGGGGGTCCAGACAATTAAAGGGAGTTTATACCTTAACTGCAAAAGATATCCTGGAGCGAAAAACATTTTCATCGGTCATTGCACATTCTGCCTATCCAATTGATATACATAATCCCAATGGAGAAGGTACGAACAGCAAATTTGCTTCAGAACCCGGAACCTATTATAGCATTCCATATGAGGTCATGATCTGCAATGAGATTACCAATTTATTGGTTACAGGAAGGTGTATATCCGCTACTTTTGAAGCTCAGGCGGCGATTCGGACAACACCAACAGCAGGTGCACTTGGTCATGCATGTGGGGCTGCAGCAGCCATGGCTGCGAAAGAGGGCGGTGATACAAGGAAAATCAGCGCAGCAAAACTTCAGAAACAATTGTTGGAAGAAGGCGCTTATTTAAATGTGATATGCCATAAATAATAACACTGAATTTAACAGAGGAGGATTTTTGTATGACGTTACAAATCATTGGTGTTCTGGGTCTTTTCCTTATCATGGTGGTTCTTATGATGACACGCAAGCTGCCAACGATTCTGGCATTACCGATTCTGGCAATTGGTATTGCCGTGATTGCCGGAATTCGTTTTACAGGTGGGGAATTCAGCATTACAAAAGATGTCATAGAAGCAGGTTCTATGAGAATGAGTACCGCAATTGCTGGTTTATTTTTTGGTGGCTTTTTCGGTAAAGTTTTATCAAAGGTTGGCGTAACGAAAACCATCATACGTAAGGCGGCAGAAATGGCAGGAGATAAGCCGTTACCCATTGCGCTTGCATTTCTGGTTGTCTGCTCCGTAATATTTGCAGCTTCCAATGGTCTTGGCATGGTTATTTTAGTTGGTACGATTATCATTCCAATTATGATCAGTGCGGGGTTAAGCCCTCTGATTGCAGGAACTGTTCTTTTGCTGGCTAACGGAATCGGAGTTACTTTTAGTGTAAGTACCCTGGCAGTCTATATTGATGTATTAGGATTAACACAGGACCAGGTTACTTCTTATTCTTTGCTTTGCGGAATTCCCCTGATTATTGTAGGGCTGGCAATGATTATCTACTTTACAAAATTCAGCAGCAAGACAAATAAGGCCTGGGCTATGCCTTCTGCAAATGATCTGGCAGCTGAAAAAAATGTAAGAGCAATTGCTTTGTTAAGCCCGGTCATACCGGTTGTATTGGTCTTTGTGTGGCATTTACCATTAATTTCTTCCATTATCATCGGTATTGTTGTAACGTTAATCCTTTCCACTCCTAAAAATGTAGTGCAGGTAGTTTCCAGCTCTTTTGTAGAGGGAATTCAGGAAACTGCCGGAGCGGCAGGGCTGATGATTGGAATTGGTATGGTATTAAAAGCAGTAACAGCAGCCGAAGTTTCCAATATATTAGCTCCGCTTGTAAATGCAATCATTCCTACCAACAGTATTACATTTATTTTAATTTTTGGATTATTGTCACCTTTGGCAATTTATCGCGGACCACTAAATGTCTGGGGATTAGGAAGCGGTATCGTAGCGTTACTGGCTGCCAGTGGTATGAATCCTGTTGCGGCAATGGTGGCATTGCGGCTGGATTCCAATGTACAGTCTGTATGTGACCCAACAAACTCACATAATGTATGGATTGCTGATTTTACCAAAATAGATGTAAATGAATTCACGAAAAAGAATATATTATGGATTATGGTTTCTACCTTCCTGGGATTGATTGCAGCAAGTTTTCTTATATCATTATAATAAATTTTTGTCGATTTAGTTCCCTGTACTGGGAAGATGTGAATTTTTAACAGATGTCAGGGCTGCGTAAATCAAACAGAATTTCGCAGCCCTCTTATATAACCGATTAATCAAATTAGAAAATAAGAAAAATTCAATATAGATTGAGAAAATAAGCAGAATGATTACAACTGAAAGAGGTGCTTACATGGGAAAGAAAGTCAGGATAGGAATTGATGTTGGAGGTACATTTACGGATGCGGTAATTATTGATAATGCAACGTATGATGTGATAGCGAAAAGAAAGATACCGACAACCCATAAAGAGGGGGTTGCGATCGGAATCGTGAAAATTATTTCGGAATTAATGGATGAAAATAATATCTCGCCGGAGGATGTGGTATTCATCGCTCACGGCACGACGCAGGCGACTAATGCACTGCTAGAAGGTGATGTGGCTTCAGTAGGAGTTATTGGAATGGGAACCGGATTGGATGCCAGAAGTGCCAAAGGTGAGACCAATGTAGAAAGAATTGAACTGGCTCCCAACAAATATCTGCATACGGAGCATGTGTTCCTGGATACGAAAGAGCTGTCAGATCAAAGTATTGATACGGCAATTGATACGCTGCTTGGAAGAAAATCGGAGGTAATCGTTGCTTCAGGAGCATATAGCGTGGATGATCCTGAAGCGGAGCTGATGGTCATGAAAAAAGCGGAAGACAGAAAATTATATTTTACCGGGGGACATGAGATATCTCAGCTGTACGGTCTCAAGATGAGAACCAGAACAGCAGTAGTCAATGCGAGTCTGATACCCAAAATGATGGAAACGGCCAATATGACAGAGCAAGCCGTATTGGATATGAAAATTCAATCCAACCTGATGATCATGCGGTGTGACGGTGGTGTTATGAGCATCAATGAAGTTCGAAAAAGGCCCATCCTTACTATGCTGTCCGGTTTGGCAGCTGGAGTAGCAGGTGTTCTGATGTATGAGAAAATATCGGATGGGATCTTTTTTGAAGTAGGTGGAACCAGTGTTGATATTTCCGTAATCAAGAACGGAAAGGTTATGATTAAGTATGCTCAGGTAGGCGGTCATAAAACATATCTGCAGTCGTTAGACGTTAGAACGCTTGGCGTTGCCGGCGGTAGTATGATACGTATTAAAGATAAAAAAATTGTGGACATCGGACCGAGAAGTGCACATATTGCAGGTGTGGAGTATGAATGTTTCCAAAAAGACGAATCCATAAAAAGCGGAGAAGTTAAATTTGTAAATCCCAGAGAAGATGATCCTTGTGAATATGTCCTGATTTCAGCAAATGACGGTAATAGTTATTCCTATACGCTGGCAGGTGCAGCCAACCTTTTGGGATACATTCCGGAAGGGGATTATGCAAAGGGAAATAAAATCCCCACCAAAGTGGCATGGGATGTGTTGGGAGATTACTTAGGAATACCGGCAGAAGAAGCTGCGAGACAGGTTATGGATCTGGCCATGAAAAAATTGGTCGTAGTGGTGAATGATTTAATTCAGGAATACGAATTAGATCGTAAATTTATTACACTGGTAGGCGGCGGCGGAAGCGGAACCGTATTGGTCAATGCACTGGCAGAGCATATGGGCTTTAAATGGAAACTGGCAAAAAATGCGCCATACATTTCTACCATCGGTGTAGCCCTGGCAATGGTCAGAGAGCAGATGGAACGTACCATCGTAAATCCCACAGAAGATGATATTAAAAAAATCAGAATGGAAGTAATCGAAAAAATTGTGCAGTCCGGTGCCCAGGAAGACACGGTAGACGTTTCCATAGAAATAGATACCCAGAAAAATATATTAAGAGCAATTGCCACAGGAGCCACGGAATTAAGACAGAAAGATCTAAATAGTCAGGCGTTATCGAAAGAAGAATTATTGAAAATTTCGGCAGAAGCACTGGGAGCAGATGAAAAAGAAACCCAGTTTCTCATGGAAACAGGCAGATGGAATGTATATAAGGCAACAGTCAGGAAAAAAATACTTGGAATTATTCCTTCCAAAAAGGAAAGCATCTGCGTGATTGACCGGGAAGGCGTGGTTCGATTAAAGAAAGAAAAGGCATTTAGTTTACTTTATAAAAAAGCGGGTAGATCTTCTGCTTTTAACAGCTTTTTAGATGAGCACACCATCTATTCCGATGCAAATGCCACTATTCCGAAAGTATATGTGTTTTATCGTGAAAAGATGCTGGATTTAACCGGAATGCAAACAGCTGAGCAGCTGTATTCCATACTGGATCTGGAAACGGAAGCACTATCAGGTGAGGAAGAGATCATAGCAGTAGCGTATAAATGATGTCCCGTTAATCATACTGAAGTTTGTAAGGAGCGCAATTATGATTCGAGATGAAGTATTGGGGTTATGCGAGCTCACAAATGATTTACTGTATCATAAGATACCAAAGGATAAGGTTTACTTTTATATTGAAGAATCGCTGAAAATTGGGAAAAGTGCTGCCCGTCCTTACAAAGGAATGAATATCATTGAAGTTTGTAAAGAAAGCGGAATCGAAATTGAATACTTAAAAGAAAGTAAGAAAACGTACGGCGTATCGTTTCGAGCCCAGGTAGAGATGAGTCAAAAGCAGACAAAAATATGGATTTATGAAGGTTCATTGGCTGACCTGGCGAAGAATAGTGAATATGCTGGCAGAAAGCCGATTTCTTACCAGGATGCTCTTCGGATTCATTTGTGTCATGAGTTTTTTCATTATTTGGAATACCAGCAAAATCGTTTTGTATCCGAGATCCTTCCTAAAATTACTACATTACAGGTATTTGGCTTAAAAAGAGAAGGAAGTATTAATCGCTGCAGTGAGATTGCAGCCCATGCCTTTGCAAAGGAGCTGCTGAAACTAGAGGAACTTCCAAATGTTTATGATTATCTATATCTGATTAATTCCGGACAGATGAAGAAGGATCAATTTCTTGAAATGATTCAAAGCTATGAAAAAATGCTTGAAAAACCGGCGCTTTGAGCATTTAAGTAAAAACGGGTTCAGGAGACAAAAAATGCTGATTCAATTAGAAAATGAGTTTTTTAAAGGAATTGCTGATGCGTATGGAGGGGAATTAATTTCTCTGAAGGATAAAAATGGCATGGAATATTTATGGGGCGGTGATGAAGCCTATTGGGTGGGGCGATCGCCCCATCTGTTTCCGATTATCGGGACTTTAAAAGATCAAAAAATAAGTATGAATGGCAGGAGCTATTCCATGGAGAAACATGGATTTGCCAGAAATACTATTTATGAGGTAGTGGAGCAGACAAAAACAACCGTCACCTTTTTGCTGAAGGATACGAAGGAAACAAAACAAAAGTATCCATTTACTTTTTCTTTTTATGTGACACATACTTTACAATCAAACGGATTTACTACATCTTACCGGATCGTTAATGAAGGCAAAGAAGAGATGCCTTTTTGTGTGGGCGGTCATACAGGAGTCAGATGCCCAATAAAAGAGGGTGAATCCTTCGCTGATTATCAAATTCAATTTGAACGGCCGGTTTCCCTAAAGGCCTTTCGTCCAGTCAGTGATGATCCAATAAAGAAAACTTCAGAACACTCTTTTTTGGAAATGGAGGACCATTTCACACTATTTTATGAATTGTTTGCAGAAGGACCAATTATTTTTAACCAAATATCAGAACACACCTTAAAGCTAATAAATCCCAAAAGCAAAATGGGAGTGGGTTATACCTTTGAGGGATTTCCGGTTCTGGCTTTATGGACACTTGGTAAAAAGCAGGCTCCTTATATTTGCCTGGAACCCTGGCATGGCCTTCCTGCCTTTGAAGAGGATGGGGAAGAGTTAAGAGAGAAGCCATATAGTATGGTATTAAGGCAGGGGGAAGAAAAAACACTTTCCTTTCAACTTCGGGTTAGGTTCTGAATCCGTATAATACGACCTCCAAACTGATGGTAATTAAAATTGATATGATCCCTCTTAAGTAGACAGTGTAAATACGCAAAGCTACTTAAGAGGGATTTATTATGAGAAAAAATAA
>SVDS01000078.1 GCA_015057715.1 Paenibacillaceae bacterium | reverse complement strand
AACGACTCGTTTGTTTTTCGGCAATAAAGATTTTTTACCAGTTTTTGCAGGCTTTTCTTTCTTTACTCTTGCAGCTTTTGGTTTTTTTAGTTTTGTTTTAGGTACTTTTTCTTTCGTTTTCTTTGTAGGCATAATGATCGTCCTTATGTAATATTTAATGCAAAAGATTAGATACAGTTACAAAATCTAACTATCCATATATCGGTCAGTACTTATTGAAACATAAGGATTGTCTTATATTTATCACACAATTATACGATTAAAAGATTTTTTGCAGTTCCCATTATAACCTTATCCACGAATTCTGCAACTTCTTCTTTCGGCTGCTGCATATCGGTATTAAGCCACTGCTTAAAAACTCCGGTGAGTCCGTAGGTTATGAATTCCAAAAAATAGTTTAAGGTTACATCCTTTGCGTTGGGGTATTGCTCTTTGATGATGGCGGTTCCGTTTTTTAAGATAAGAGTATGGAAGCGATTAACAAAATCATTGGATGAACTGTTCTCAAAAAGGATTTTACATATCTTTTTGTTTTCTTCAATATATTGAATGATGGGAATTGTTACTGGCATGAGAGAAGCCTTTTTAAAGGCGTCCCGATAGCCGTTTACCATGTTTTGAAAGTCTCTTAATACTTCCGTTTCCATTTCCTGCAGAAGACTGTAAGTATCTGCGTAATGGAGATAAAAGGTTCCGCGGTTTAAATCTGCCAGTTCCGTAATATCCTTTACGGATATATTTTTAAAATCCTTTTTTTCCATAAGTTCAAGCAGACTTTCTTTTAATAATCTTTGAGTTTTTCGTATGCGTCGATCCTGCTTTTGCATGTCCATACAATTCCTCCCCCTCGCGCTTTGACGCGCCTTCTGATTTTAATTGACGATTTTCTAAATGGTGTTGAGTATTATGCTGGAAAATATTCAGTGATTATTAATAGATGTATCAAAATAGATTGATTATTGAATGTTATGTACACTAGTATTATAATATACACGTGTTCAAAAGTCAATAAAGTATCCATTAGTAGATTAGCGATTATAAATGGAGGGGGATATGAAAAAGAATAGAAGTTTTTTTGACAAATTTATTCATTTCGTTGTATTTAAAGGAAAATTGATCGAGAGTGTTTTTTTGGCAGGGACCATAATCTGCGCAGTGTGCTTTCCTTTTGTGAAAGTCAACTATGATTTAAGTAAGTATCTGCCGCAGTTTGCCCAGACGAAACAGGCCCTGGATGTAATGGAGGATGAGTTCGGATATCCTGGCATGGCCCGGATTATGGTAAAGAACGTAAGCCTTCAGGAAGCGAAGCGGATCAGGAGTAAAATTTCAGATCTGGAGGGCGTGGATGTAGTAATAGGACCTGATCTTACAACAGATGTATACATGGGCGCTTCCTTTGCAAATGAGGGACTGTCTGATATGACTTCACTTGATTCGTTCTCTATGAACAACTATTACCGTGATGGAAATGCATTGATGGATGTAATTTTTAAAAAAGGAGATGACAATCCCCTTACCCGTTCCGCTATAAAGGAAATATACCGTATTGTTGGAAAGGATCGGGGGTGTTTTGCCGGAAGTGCAATATCAAGTAAAGAAAGGGAGGAATCGATTACACATGAGATAACAATAGCTATTGGTATGGCACTGGTTATTATCTGGCTGATACTGGCCCTAACGACCACATCCTGGATGGAACCATTTTTATTTATTTTAATTATGATAATTGCAATTATACTGAATATGGGATCTAATCTGATGTTTGGTACAATATCATTCTTTACATTTTCAACAGCAGCTATTTTGCAGCTGGCGGTTTCTATGGATTATTCAATCTTTCTTTTACATACGTTTACTGCCATTAAAAAAACGGGAGTAGAAATACATAAAGCCATGGAAATGGCAGTGAAGGAATCCTGCAGTTCTATTCTGGCCAGCGGAGCAACTACGATTGTTGGATTTATAGTCATTGCGTTTATGCGTTTTACCATTGGTCGGGATGTGGGATTTGTTTTGACAAAGGGAATTCTCTGCAGCCTTGCAACCGTACTTTTCCTGATGCCGACCCTGATCCTGCATTTCGATAAAATCATAGAAAAAACGGCCCATAAACCCTTCGTACCTCCCTTTGACCGGTTTGCAAAGCTGATGAACAGGTTAAGAAAACCTGTGTTTATTATAGCAATCCTCCTGGCTGTTCCCTGTTACTTTGGCCAAAACATGAATGCCTTTTACTATGGCGATGATGCCATCGGCGCAGGCCCGGGAACAAGAGTCTATGAGGATACCAGAAAAATCAATGAGGAGTTTGGGAAATCCAATATGATAATCGGGATTGTGCCAAATGGTTCGGTCGTAACGGAAAGACAACTGACAGATGCGCTGGAGGATCTGGATTTTGTTAATTACGCTATTTCCATGTCAGGTACAATACCCAGAGGAATACCGGAAAGCTTTCTTCCGGATAAGGTAAGCAAGCAGTTAAGAAGCAGCCGGTATGCCAGATTTTTAATATCCATGAATACGGTTCAGGAAAGCCAGTACGCCTTTGACTGCAGCCAGAAGCTTGAGAATGTAATACGTGAATTTTACCCTGATGATGCTTATGTGATTGGCATGACACCCACAACCATTGATATCCGTGATATCCTCACAGATGATTATAATAAGGTATCTCTCCTTTCCCTTGCTGGGGTTGCGCTTGTGGTATTAGTGACCTTTCAGGCGGTTCTGGTGCCGATTCTTGTGATTATCCCCATTGAGGTGGCAATCTACTTAAATATGACTTTGCCTTACGTTATGGGAGATAGTTTGGTTTATATCGGCTATATTATCGTCAGCTGCCTTCAGCTGGGTGCCACCATTGACTATTCCATATTGATGACCAACAATTATCTGGGTTTTAGAAAAACCATGAATAATACAGATTCAGCAATGGCGGCTATTTCTAAGAGCACCTTATCCATTCTCACATCAGGAGGCATTCTGACAGTGGTGGGATATCTTCTGTTTTTTACTTCCTCCATTCAGGCGATCTCCCAGGTGGGAAGGCTTGTGGGCAGAGGGGCTTTACTTAGTATGATATTAGTATTATCTCTGTTACCGGCACTTCTTAGTTTGTTTGATAAACAGATACAAAAACAGCAGGAACGCTCCATAAAACGAAAAGAAAGGCGTCGCTTAAAATATACAAAAGTGAGAGGAACGTTAAAAGGAGGGGATGTAAATGAATAAGCATAAAAAAATATTATCCATAGGGCTGGCTGCTGTTTTTTCTATGCAGTCTGTACTGATGCCGCTGGCATCGCAGGTTCAGCCTCCATATGATGAAACTCTTTATGTAACAATGGACCCCTATGGTGAAATAAAAGAAAGCAGTATTGTAAAGATTTATAAAACAGATGGAAATGAACCACTGGTGGATTATGGAAATTATGAAAAGGTAATTAATCTGACTGATCATTCTCAGCCAGTAATCGGAGAAGACGGTTCGGTTACGTTTACTCCGGAAGCAGGAGAGAAGAGGTTTTATTTTGAAGGACAGACAAAGACAGAAAAAAAAGAACTGCCCTGGGATATTACAGTCAGCTACAGGCTTAACGGAGTAGAGAAAAAAGCAGAGGAACTGGCGGGTGAAAAAGGTCTGGTAGAAGTAAATGTGGATCTTAAGCCCAATGAAGGACTTTCTGATTTTTACAAAAATAATATGGCTTTGATGGGCAGCGCTGTGGTAGATATGGATCAAAACTTAAGTCTGGAAGCAGAAGGCGCCCAGGTACAAACGGTAGGTAATTTAAGCACGGTTGTTTTCTTTGCGCTTCCAGGCGAAGATGGACATTATTCCATCCGCATCGGAACTGATGATTTTAAATTCTCCGGCGTTGTTTTTGCCATGGTTCCACTGACAGTGAGCCAGCTTGACAAAGTTAAAGATTTGCGGGAAGCAAAGGAAACCATGGAAGATTCCGCTGATGCAATCAGTGACAGCCTGGATGTGGTGCTAAATACCATGGATCAGATGAAGAACAGTATTGACAACACATCAGATGGAATCAGAGGGCTTGATAAAACCAGACAGATTGTTGCGGATTCCAAAGGAACGGTTTATCAAAACGCCGATGATGCCCTTACTGCACTGGATGGACTGTCTCAGACACTGCGGCCGTTTTACAATCACACGGAGAATGCCAAGACAGCGTTAAATGATTTAAGAGGCCAGACGAATCACCTGACTGAAATCCTAAGTGATCTTACTCCGGATTTAAATGATCTTCAGGAAGGAGTAAGAGATTTAAGAGATGAACTGAAGGAATTGCAGAAACTGGTGAATTCTCCGGAAACAGGAATGAAGACCCAGATGGTTTTAAAGCAGCTTGATAAAACACAGGATCATTTAAACACACTGACAAACCAACAGCAGACACTGGCTAAGGAGCTGGAACAGCTGGCAAAGATACTTCCCCAGATGGTTTCTTTAAGCGGATCACTAAGCGCTTCGGCACAGGCACTTGGAGATGAGGATCTGGAAGACTTACTTGAGGATATCAAGGCAGAAGATCTGACAGACAGTGACGAGATTTCCTCTTATCTGTTTAATGAGAAAGGCTATTCTGTTACAGAAATAAATACATTAACCAATTATTTATCCTCTGCGCTGGGAACTGAAAATATTGCTTCCCCCAGCTCTGCAACTAATGCTGCGACAAAGGCTGCCATGCAGGCCGCAGCGCCACTGGCCCAGCTTTTGCCCCAGCTGGCAGGAAACGGGGCAGGACTCTCCGACGATATGTCAAAGTTCCTTGGTTTGACAAAAGCACTTCTTGGTGATCTTTATGCGGAAGGAAACCATATTAACGGGGCAACAGACGGGGTAATAAAAACCACGGATGCCGTTGGGAAACTTTGCGATACTGCAGACGATCTGATTGGAAATGCAGAGGAACTCAATGGAATCTTAAACCGTCATCACGATGAGATGCTTAATACGCTGACGGATATGGGGAAAATGACAGACAGTGCATCAAGGAGTATTGATTCCATGAATGTATTCTTCCGTTCTCTGGAGAGTCAGTTAAAGACGGTGGGAAATTCGTTAAACGGCAGTACACAAAAGACGTTAAACGGGCTGGCTGATACCTTAGATATTGCAGGAAACGGACTTGATCAGACTGAAGTCCTAAGAAATGCAAAGGATACAATTAAGAATATGATTGATGATAAGTGGGATGAATATACCACTGAGGGTACAACCCTGTTAAATATTGATTTAGAAGCAAAGCCGGTTTCCATGACGTCGGTAAAGAACCCATCACCAAAGAGCATTCAGATCATACTGAGAACAGGGGAAATTAAACAGGATGAAGAAGACAAGGATAATAAAGTAGATGAAGATTTTCATCCCGATGGTAATGTGCTTCACCGCATAGGAAATATTTTTAAAAACATTTTCGGATTTTTCACTTCTATATTTAAATAGAAGAAATCAGATAAAAATCATAGGTTTTTAAGAAATTCTACATTGTTATTTTTTGATTTCCTGCTTATAATAGTTTCAGTACATTTAAAAGGAGGAAGTTAACATGGCGATATTAGTGACCGGTGGTGCTGGATACATAGGAAGTCATACCTGCGTAGAGCTGCTAAATGCCGGCTTAGAGGTAGTGGTAGTTGACAATCTGTGTAATTCAAGCAGGGAGTCCATGAATCGTGTTATGGAAATAACAGGAAAAAAACTGAATTTTTATGAGGCGGATTTATTGGACCAGGAAGCGCTGGAACAGATTTTTAATAAAGAAACGATTGATGGTGTCATTCATTTTGCAGGGCTGAAGGCGGTTGGTGAATCAGTTTATAAGCCTCTTGAATATTATCACAATAACATTACCGGAACGTTAGTGCTCTGTGATGTTATGAGAAAGCACGGAGTGAAGAATATTGTGTTTAGTTCTTCTGCTACAGTTTATGGAGATCCTGAATTCGTGCCCATTACAGAAGAATGTCCCAAGGGAGAAATCACCAATCCTTATGGAAGAACCAAGGGAATGTTAGAACAGATCCTGACGGATTTAAATACCGCAGATCCAGAGTGGAATGTTATGTTATTGCGTTACTTTAACCCCATCGGCGCTCATGAATCCGGCCGGATTGGAGAAGATCCAAAAGGTATTCCTAACAATCTTCTTCCTTATATTACTCAGGTAGCGGTAGGGAAGCTGGAACGTCTTGGAGTGTTTGGAAAGGATTACGAAACTCCGGATGGAACCTGTGTTCGTGACTACATTCATGTTGTAGACCTGGCATTAGGCCATGTGAAGGCATTAAAAGCCATGTCAAAGCAGTCAGGCGGAGTGCAGGTATATAATTTAGGAACAGGAATCGGATACAGCGTTCTTGACGTGATCGGTGCATTTGAAAAAGCTAATGATTTAAAGATTCCGTATACGATTATGGATCGCAGGGCAGGAGATATTCCCACATGCTATGCTGACCCTTCCAAAGCAGAGAAGGAACTTGACTGGAAAGCAGAACGGGGAATTATAGAGATGTGCCGTGATTCCTGGAACTGGCAGAAGAATAATCCGGGTGGATTTGAAAAATAAGTTTAAATAACAGCACTTAATCAGCAGATGGAGACGGGGAATTTCGCCGTCTTTTTCTGTTGCCTGTTTTCAGCATGAAATAAAGAATAGAAATTACCAGAAAAAGAGAACATATATTCGAGAAGCACTTGAAATAATTTAAAATATATGATAATATTCATGATAAGAACAAATGTTCGAGGTGAAGAGATGCTAATACAGGAATCATTAAGTGTTCAGGAAAAATTAGAGATATTGTCGGATGCAGCCAAGTATGATGTGGCATGTACTTCCAGCGGAGTGGACCGCAAGGGGAAGGCGGGTACCATCGGCAATGCCAGTAAAGCAGGTATCTGCCATAGTTTTTCAGCAGATGGCAGATGTATCTCTTTGCTTAAAATATTATTTACAAATCAGTGTATTTACGATTGCAAATACTGTATCAACAGATCTTCCAATGACGTGGTACGCACTGCGTTTACTCCGGAAGAGGTTTGTCAGCTTACCATACAGTTTTATCGACGCAATTATATTGAGGGATTATTTTTAAGCTCTGGTGTACTGACCAGTGCAGATTATACCATGGATCTTATCTATCAGACGTTAAAAAAGCTGAGGGAGGAGTATCACTTTCATGGATATATTCATGTAAAAGCTATTCCCGGTGCAGATCCCCTGTTAATTGAAAAAACAGGATTTCTTGCAGACCGTATGAGCATTAATTTAGAGCTTCCCACTGCAGAAGGGTTAAAAAAACTGGCTCCAGGTAAAAATCGTGACAAGATATTAAAACCCATGAAGCAGATTCAGAACGGGATTGTAACCAACCGCTTTGAGTTAATGGAATATAAAAAGGCTCCTGCCTTCGTTCCGGCAGGCCAAAGTACTCAGATGATTGTGGGTGCCACACCGGAGAATGACTATCAGATGATGATGGTGGCAGAGGCATTGTACAAAAACTATGACTTAAAGAGAGTGTTTTATTCTGCGTTTGTTCCAGTTAATCAGGACAGCAGCCTGCCTGCTCTTCCGGGAGGACCGCCGCTTTTAAGAGAGCACAGGCTTTATCAGGCAGACTGGCTGATGCGGTTTTATGGATTTCAGGCTGAAGAACTGCTATCAGAAGACCGCCCTAATTTTAATGTTCTTCTGGATCCCAAGTGCGATTGGGCACTGCGGCATCTGGAACAGTTTCCGGTGGAGGTGAACCGGGCCGATTATTTTACCCTTTTGAGGGTTCCAGGTATGGGAGTGAAGTCTGTAAAGCGGATTATTGCGGCCAGACGAAGTGGGATTTTAGATTTTGAGGCACTAAAGAAGATGGGAGTTGTACTAAAAAGAGCGCATTATTTTATTACCTGCTCAGGGAGGATGATGTACCCGGTAAAGATTGAAGAAGATTATATATCAAGACACCTGGTGGGAGAAGAAAGAAGAAGTGTCTGGGATATCAGCTCTACCAATACGTACCAGCAGCTGTCTCTGTTTGACGATACCAGTCTGTCGACACAGGTAAATTCCGGAGGTATTTTGGTATGAAGACAATATATCTTTGTGACAGCAGCATAGAAGGGATTTTAAGCGGTGTTTATATTGCATGGGCCAGCAGGAAAGGGCATGATAATGTAAAGCTCCGGCTGAAAGATGACGGTGCAACCATGGAGTTGTTCTGCCAGTATGAAGAAGTATCCGTTGATTCTCAAAAAGCGGATAAGGTGATTACAGCAATCCGGAATAAGATTTCTGAAGAAGCTTATGAAGTTGTTTACAAAGCGGCTCTGAGTAATGATATGGAGCGGGCAGATAGGATTTATCGATTTCTGATCTATGGCTTTCGTGTGGGAGCCGGTGTAGTCAGTATGCTTCAGAACCAGGCTGTTTATGACATGTTTCAAATGTGCCGTTTTGTGGATAATGAGACTCACCTTTTGACTGGATTTGTTCGCTTTTCAGAGATGGAGGGGGATTTACTGGTGGGAAGAATTGGCCCAAAGAATGATGTAATTGTTCTTCTTGCTCCTCATTTTGCAGATCGGTTGTCTGGTGAGAACTGGGTGCTATATGATGTTAATAGAAAAAAGGCAGTCCTTCACCCGGCATACCGTCATTGGTATCTGACTGATTTTTTACCATCTGATTGGGAAGATAAGATTGTAAAAACATCGGTGGAAGATGAATATGAAGACCTTTTTAAACGTTTCAGAAAGAGTATTTCTATCAAGGAACGTACCAATCCCATATGCCAGCTGAATCATATGCCGCTTCGCTACAGACCGTATATGCCGGAATTCTCTCAGGGGTTAAGGGACGTCTGACAACGATTGACAGTGATTTCAATTTTAATTAAAAAGCAGAAAAAACGAGAAAACAGTTGTTTTTTTCTGCTTTTTAAGTTATCATAAATCTAATCCGATTCCGGATATTCCAAGTGCATTTCTGCATAAATTTCCATTTTTATTTCCTTTATATGTTGAAAGGAGCATTCAATTGTATAGTAAAGTTCATAGTATCGGCATTATCGGTGTAGAGGGAGTCCCCATACTTGTGGAAGCAGATGTGAGTGATGGGCTGCCGGGTTTTTCCATGGTTGGATATCTTTCTTCGCAGGTGAGAGAAGCTCAGGACCGTGTCAGAACTGCCCTCAAAAACTCTGGTTTTCGTATTCCTGCAAAAAAAATAACTATTAATTTATCCCCTGCAGATATCAGGAAAGAGGGGACCGCTTTTGATCTTCCTATTGCAATTGCCATTTTATCTGCTTCTGGTATGATCCAGTCTGCTGGTTTGTCCGACTGTGTTTTTTCAGGAGAACTGGGGCTTAATGGTACGGTAAATCCCGTTCCTGGAGCTCTTTCCATTATTATTGCAGCAAAAAGGGAAGGAAAGAAAATCTGTTACCTGCCAAGAGAGAACAGAAGAGAGGGTGTTTTCACAAAGGGAATACAGGTTATAGGGTTACATACATTAAAAGACCTGACAGATCACTTAAATGGAGGAAAGAAACTCTCTCAGCTTCCAAATGATCCTGTAGAACTAAAAACGGAGAAAGATATCTATGATGTAGATTTTTCAGACGTAGGCGGCCAGCCGTTTTTAAGACGGGCTACAGAAGTTGCTGTAGCAGGTATGCATAATATCATGTATATTGGTCCCGCAGGTACAGGGAAAACTATGTTTGCCAAAAGAATTCCTACGATTATGCCGTCACTTTCTTTTGGGGAAATCATGGAAATTTCAAAAATATACAGCGTCTGCGGTTTGCTTTCCGGAGAAACTCCAATTATGAATTCCCGGCCGTTTCGAAGTCCCCATCATACCATAAGCCCTCAGGCATTTGCGGGAGGAGGGCGAATCCCAAGACCGGGAGAGATTACTCTCGCCTCTGGAGGCGTTTTATTTCTGGATGAATTGTCGGAATTTCAAAAATCTACCATCGAGATCTTAAGACAGCCTCTGGAAGAGGGCGAAATTACCATATCAAGAAGTCATGGAGCGTATCTGTTTCCAGCTAAGTTTCTATTGGCAGCCGCCATGAATCCGTGCCCCTGTGGATTTTATCCGGACAGGACAAAGTGCAGATGCTCGGAAAGCCAGGTTAATAAATATTTAGGAAGAATTTCAAAACCAATCCTGGACAGAATTGATATCTGTGCAGAATCCAGTCCAGTAAGTTATAAAGAACTGAGGCAGGGGAAGAAAGGAGAATCGTCTGCCGCCATCAGGAATCGTATTGAACGGGCAAGGGTAATACAGATGGAACGTTTTAGGGGGACGAACATACTTTTTAACAGTTTTATGAAGAAAGCGGATCTGGAAAAATACTGCGGTCTTCATCAGGCAGAAGAGTTATATTTAAAACATATCTACAATTCTATGGGACTCAGTGCAAGGGGGTACGAAAAGATTCTTAAAATAGCAAGAACCATTGCAGATCTGGAAGGTTCTGAAAATATTTCAAAAAGTCATCTGGCAGAAGCTGCCGGTCTGCGAAGCCGGGAAGGAAAGTTTTGGGGAGGTGTCTATGGATAATCTGGAAGAACGGGAATACTTATACTGGCTTTCCCACATTCCATTTCTTGGAGCTGTGAAAATAAAAAAACTGTATGACTACATGGGAAGTTATAAGAAGATATATAATATAGAAAGAAAAGAACTGGAAAGCTGCGGGCTTTTAAAAGAAAGTGAGATATTGTTTTTGGAAGAAAGAAAGTCTTACCTGGATTCTGTTCGCAGGCAGCTGGAGCAATTAGAAAAAAAGGGGATTCGTTTTATCGCACATTTTGATCATAATTATCCCAGGCGGCTTCTGTCTGTTTATGGATACCCTATGGGCCTTTTTGTAAACGGACAGCTTCCTGGTGAGGAGAAACCTACAGCAGCCATAATAGGAGCCAGAAACTGCACCAATTACGGGCGTCAGATGGCTCAGAGCCTGGCAAGAGAGTTATCTGCTGCAGGGATATCAATTATCAGCGGTCTGGCATATGGCATAGATGGAGCGGGACATGAAGGAGCGCTGGAGGCAGGTCAGGAAACTTATGGAGTACTGGGGTGCGGAATCAATGTTTGTTATCCCAAAGAAAATTATGGTTTATTCAGCCAGATGAAAAATCGGGGAGGTATCATAACGGAATTTATGCCCGATGAAGCTCCGAAGCCTCAGAATTTTCCCATGAGAAACCGAATTATAAGCGGACTTTCTGATGCAATTCTTGTAATTGAGGCAAGAGAAAAGAGCGGTTCCCTGATTACGGCGAATCTGGGTCTGGAGCAGGGGAAGGAGATTTTTGCCCTTCCGGGAAGGGTAACAGATCCCTTAAGTGCAGGTTGTAACCGCCTTATTTCTGAAGGCGCAGGGGTTTTACTCTCTCCGGAGACAGTGTTGGAATATTTTAAGTTACAGAATGGTAAAATATTAAGAGTTCATGAAAAAAATAAGAACGGGCTTGCCAAAAAAGAAAAAATGGTGTATAGTTGCCTAGATTTGCAACCGAAGAATCTGGAAGAGATTGTGAGCTGCAGTGGATTGTCTGTCAGCGAGTGCATGAGTGTCCTCCTGGAACTGGAATTAAAGGGCAGCATTATACAGACATCCCATCAATATTATGGTAAGAAACAATAGGCGAGGAGTTTGGTATGGCGAACTGTTTAGTAATTGTGGAGTCACCCGCAAAAGTAAAAACTATAAAAAAGTTCCTTGGAGCAAACTATGAAGTAGATGCTTCCAATGGACATGTAAGGGATCTTCCTAAGAGTCAGATGGGAATCGATGTGGAACATGATTTTGATCCAAAATATATAACGATCAGGGGAAAAGGAGATATTCTTGCAAAGCTGAGAAAAGAAGTGAAGAAAGCGGATAAGATTTATCTGGCAACTGACCCTGACCGTGAAGGAGAAGCGATTTCCTGGCATCTGATGAAAGCATTAAAATTAGATGAACTGAAAGAAAAACAGGTATACCGCATCAGCTTCAATGAGATTACCAAGAATGCAGTGAAATCTTCATTAAAAACCCCAAGAGATATTGATATGGATCTTGTGGATGCCCAGCAGGCAAGAAGAGTTCTTGACCGAATGGTTGGATATATGATCAGTCCTCTTCTCTGGGCAAAGGTCAAAAGAGGGTTAAGTGCCGGTCGTGTACAATCCGTTGCTCTGCGCCTGATCTGTGACAGGGAAGAAGACATCAATGCTTTTATACCGGAAGAGTACTGGAATCTGGATGCGGTCTTAAAGCAGGAAGGAAGCAAGAAGACTTTAACAGCCAAATTTCACGGAGACAAGAATGGCAGAATAGCCATTCATAATAAGGAAGAGTTAGATGGAATACTGAAAGGTCTCAACAAGAAGGAGTACCAGGTTGAAGAAGTTAAGAATGGGGAACGGGTTAAAAAAGCCCCCATTCCATTTACTACCAGTACACTTCAGCAGGAAGCCTCCAAGGTTCTTAATTTTTCAACTCAGAAAACCATGCGATTAGCTCAGCAGTTATATGAAGGAGTGGAGGTCGCAGGCCACGGAACAGTGGGTCTGATCACCTATTTGCGAACTGATTCTACCAGAATCGCAGAAGAGGCTGATGTTGCTGCAAGAGAGTTTATTGAAAAGCAGTACGGCAGCCGTTATCTGGCAAATGGAGAGCAGAACAAAAAGAGCAATGTTAAGATACAGGATGCCCACGAGGCTATTCGTCCAACCGATATCGCATTGACACCGGTAATTGTAAAAGAATCACTCCAGAGAGATTTATTCCGTCTTTATCAGCTCATCTGGAAGAGATTTGCAGCCAGCAGAATGCAGCCGGCTGTGTATGAAACAACTTCTGTGAAGGTGAAAGCGGGAAATTATTTCTTCACCCTTTCTGCTTCAAAACTTCAGTTTGACGGCTTTATGTCAGTCTATGTACAGGAAGAAGAGAAGGAAGAAAATAATGTTCTTCTTGGTAATCTGGAAAAAGGCAGTATACTTAAGTTGGAGAAGCTGGAAAACAGTCAGCATTTTACCCAGCCCCCGGCTCATTTTACGGAGGCATCTCTGGTAAAGGCAATGGAAGAACAGGGAATTGGTCGTCCAAGTACTTATGCTCCTACGATTACAACGATTATAGCCAGACGATATGTGGCTAAAGAAAATAAAAACCTTTACGTGACAGAACTGGGAGAAGTAGTCAACAGTATGATGAAACAAAGCTTCCCCAGCATTGTAGACATCACATTTACTGCTAATCTGGAGTATCTTCTTGATAAAGTTGGAGATGGAACGGTACAGTGGAAAACAGTTGTGAAAAACTTCTATCCTGACTTAAAGGAAGCGGTTGATAAGGCACTGGTAGAACTGGAATCTGTTACCATAGCAGATGAAGTAACAGAAGAGATTTGTGAACTGTGTGGCCGCAATATGGTTATTAAATACGGACCTCACGGTAAATTCCTTGCATGCCCCGGTTTTCCGGAATGTAAGAATACGAAACCTTATCTGGAAAAAACAGGAGTTCCCTGTCCAAAGTGCGGTAAGGATGTAGTAATTAAGAAGACAAAAAAGGGCAGAATTTATTATGGATGTGAGGCAAATCCTGAATGTGATTTTATGTCCTGGCAAAAGCCTTCCACCCAGAAATGTCCAAAATGCGGTTCATATATGGTTGAAAAGGGTAACAAGCTACTGTGCTCAAATGAGCAGTGTGGATACAGTGCAGATAAGTAGGAAAAAAGAATAATTATTAAGAAAATCGAAAATCTTCAAAAAACTATTGTTATTTGAAAATAATAGTGATAATATTTAATTATTAAAAGCGTTTTTCGAAATTTAACATCAATTATAAAGGAGGTTTTCGGCAATGAGCGTACAGTTGTTGGACAAAACTAGAAAAATTAACAAATTATTGCATAACAATAATTCGCATAAGGTCGTATTTAACGATATCTGTGAAGTGCTTACCGAGATCCTGAATTCCAATATTCTTGTTATAAGCAAGAAGGGCAAGGTGCTTGGCGTGGGTCTTACGCCTGACATTGATGAGATTCAGGAACTGATTGCAGATCAGGTAGGTGGTTATGTTGATACTATGCTGAATGAACGACTGCTCAGTATTCTTTCCACAAAAGAAAATGTAAACTTGGAAACGCTTGGTTTTACCGGTGATAACATCAGAAAATATCAGGCCATTATTACACCGATTGATATAGCAGGGGAGAGACTTGGAACTCTGTTTATTTACAAATCGGATTCACAATATGACATTGACGATATTATTTTAAGTGAGTATGGAACCACCGTTGTGGGACTTGAGATGATGCGGTCAGTAAATGAAGAGAATGCAGAAGAAACAAGAAAGGTTCAGATTGTAAAATCAGCCATCAGCACCTTATCATTCTCTGAATTGGAAGCAATCACACATATCTTTGAGGAACTGGATGGCAATGAAGGCATTCTTGTTGCAAGTAAAATTGCCGACCGTGTTGGAATTACCCGCTCAGTGATTGTCAATGCACTGCGTAAGTTTGAAAGTGCCGGCGTTATTGAATCAAGATCATCCGGTATGAAAGGAACCTATATAAAGGTTTTAAATGATGTGGTATTTGATGAGCTGAAATCCATAAAGGCAGGTAATACAAAAATCATTGCAGATCGTCGTGATTTAAAGGATTTATAGTGCATAGATAAGCTTAAAAAAGGTAATCATTCGTGATTACCTTTTTTTGCGGATACAAGACAGAAATCTTCTGATTTGGACATAAAATATAAAAAATTACTTGCATCACTAAAAATATTGTGCTATACTAGCAAGGCTTACAAAAAACACGTCTGCGGATTCCAGAGGAAGGTGCCATACTATGGTCTCCCCGGAAGCAAGAGAAACGGACGGAAGTAAAACCAATGGAGGTAATAACATGAGCGTTATTTCAATGAAGCAGCTTTTAGAGGCTGGCGTGCACTTCGGTCATCAGACCAGAAGATGGAACCCTAAGATGGCTCCTTATATTTACACAGAGAGAAACGGTATCTACATCATCGACTTACAGAAATCAGTCGTTAAAGTAGATGAAGCTTACAAGGCAGTATCTGATATTGCAGCAGAAGGCGGAAAGATTCTTTTTGTTGGAACAAAAAAACAGGCTCAGGATGCGATTAAGTCTGAAGCAGAGCGTTGCGGAATGTATTTCGTAAACGAGAGATGGCTTGGCGGAATGCTTACAAACTTCAAGACAATTCAGTCCAGAGTTGCAAGATTAAAACAGATCGAGACTATGTCCCAGGATGGTACATTCGAAGTACTTCCTAAGAAAGAAGTAATTGCTCTTAAGAAAGAATGGGAGAAATTAGAGAAGAACTTAGGCGGAATTAAAGATATGAAGAAAGTTCCGGATGCAATTTTTGTTGTAGATCCTAAGAAGGAAAGAATCTGCGTTCAGGAAGCTCACACACTGGGCATTCCGTTAATCGGCATTGCTGATACAAACTGTGATCCTGAAGAACTTGATTTCGTAATCCCAGGTAATGATGATGCGATTAGAGCTGTCAAGTTAATTGTATCCAAGATGGCAGACGCAGTAATCGAAGCAAACCAGGGCGAGGCAGTAGCTGAGGAAGCAGAAGCAGCTCAGGAGTTAGAAGAGACTGTAGAAGCTTAAGATTCAGACGGATGTATGCTTCGGTCTGCTGTATGGCGGGTCGAAGCATATTTTTATGAACAGACCTTTTTACAATATCAATTACGTTAATCGATGATGGAGGGAAAACGAATGGCAGCAGTTACAGCTGGAATGGTAAAAGAATTAAGAGAGTTAACCGGTGCAGGAATGATGGACTGCAAGAAAGCACTTGCAGAGACTGATGGTGATATGGACAAGGCAGTTGAGTTCTTAAGAGAAAAAGGACTTGCAGCTGCATCTAAAAAGGCAGGAAGAATTGCTGCAGAGGGTGTTGTTACAACTGTAGTAAGTGAAGATGGAAAATCCGGAGCAATCGTTGAAGTTAACAGTGAAACAGACTTTGTTGCTAAGAATGCTCAGTTCCAGGGATATGTTGCTGATGTAGTAGCTCAGGTTCTTGCTTCTGATGCAAAAGATATGGATGCATTCATGGCTGAGTCCTGGAACAGTGACAGCTCTTTAACAGTAGCACAGGCATTATCTGCTCAGATTTCTGTTATTGGCGAGAATATGAATATCAGAAGATTTGAAAAAATCACTACAGATGGTGTAGTTGTTGATTATATTCATGGCGGCGGCAGAATCGGTGTTTTAATTGAAGCCGGTGCAGAAGTAGTGAACGAAGCCGTTAAGGAAGCATTAAAGAACGTGGCAATGCAGATTGCTGCTTTAAATCCAAAGTATGTTAAGAGAGATGAAATCTCCCAGGAATTTATCGATCACGAGACTGAGATTTTAAAGGTTCAGGCTAAGAATGAAAATCCTGACAAACCTGATTCAATTCTTGATAAGATGATTGTTGGCCGTTTGAATAAGGAATTAAAAGAGTTCTGTCTGGTTGACCAGGCTTATGTAAAAGACGGCGACTTAACTGTTGGCAAGTATTTAGAGCAGGTTTCTAAAGAAGTTGGCGGAAAAGTTGAAGTTAGAAAGTTTGTTCGTTTCGAGACAGGCGAAGGCCTTGAGAAAAAAGAAGAGAACTTTGCAGAAGAAGTTGCAAAACAGATGCAGTAATCTTGTAACAGGATTCTGGGGGGAATCCCATGGGTATCCATGGGATTTTTCTATTCAAACAGTGTCCGTTTCCGATTGACATATGTTTCCAGTCGGACGGACATCAACACAAAAGGAGTTGATGAGAATGGCGAAATATATTATAAAACGTATTGCTATGGCAATTATTACGATATTTGCTGTTGCTACCGTAACATTCTTTGTCATGAATATGGTTCCTGGTGGACCATTTATGGCAGAAAAGGCAATCAGCCCACAAGCCCAGGCGGCATTAAATGAAAAATATGGACTGGATAAGCCATTAAGCGTACAGTATGCAACTTATATGAAGGATATTCTCCATGGAAATCTGGGGTTAAGTGTGAAACAGCGTGGCCGTACCGTTAATATGATTATTGGTACTAAATTCCCGGTTTCTGCCAGAATTGGCGGAATGGCTATTTTAGTAGCAGTCATGATTGGAGTTCCCCTTGGAAGTATTGCGGCATTTAAGAGGGGTACCCTGATCGATAATATTATTATTGTTTTCAGTACCTGCGGAATTGCTGTTCCAAGCTTTGTGGTCTGTACCATACTTATGTATATTCTCAGTCTGAAGCTGGGACTATTACCGACGTATGGACTTGGATCCTGGAAGAATTATATTATGCCGGTTATGGCACTGGCTCTTTATCCATCATCCTATATTTCAAGATTAATGCGTTCATCCATGTTGGATGTTATGGGACAGGATTATATGAGAACAGCCCGTGCAAAAGGTCTTTCCCAGTTGGTGAGTATTTTCAAGCATGCACTTCGTAATGCCATTCTTCCAGTGGTTACATATTTAGGACCGCTGCTGGCTTACACAGTGACAGGAAGCTTCATTGTTGAAAAGATATTTACAATTCCAGGGCTTGGATCTGAATTTATTGGTTCCATTACAGGACGTGATTATCCTCTTATCATGGGTACAACGATTTTCCTTGCAACTTTAATGGTTATCATGAATGTACTGGTGGATGTTGCTTATAAATTTATTGATCCGCGAATTAATCTGAAGTAAAGGAAGGAGAAAGAAGATGCCAAAGAATAAATTATCAGTGCAGCTTAATGTGGAAGACTTTCTCCCGGCTAGTGATGCAGAAAGAGAAAGCCTGACAGTCATGCGTAAAAGCGTTGGATTCTGGAAAGATGGAATCAGACGTCTTAAGAAGAATAAGATTTCAATGATCAGCCTTGTTGTAATCTTGCTAGTATTTATTTTATCATTTATTGTACCTCAGCTTTATCCATATAGCTATGAGCAGCAGATCAGAGGCAGTGAAAATCTGGCTCCCATGCAGTATTCCCAGAAAGAAATCACTGCTATGGACTCAGGAGAGAGTGTATTTCCCCACATTCTGGGAACCGATAACCTGGGCCGCGATTACGCCATCCGTGTTATGATGGGAAGTCGTGTTTCTCTGACTGTTGGTTTGGTAGCTTCTGCTATTATTTTGCTCATTGGTTCTCTTTATGGATCGATTGCAGGTTTCTTCGGAGGCTGGGTGGATATGATAATGATGAGAATTGTGGATATGATTTATACGGTTCCGGATATTCTGATCATTGTACTTTTATCTGTAGCATTTGATCAACCTTTAAAAGCGCTGGCTCAAAGGCCTGGATTCCAATGGATTCAGCTTATTGGTGTTAACTTAATCAGTATTTTCGTTGTATTTGCTTTGCTTTACTGGGTTGGTATGGCTCGTATTGTGCGAAGCCAGATATTGATTTTAAAAGAGCAGGAATATGTAACTGCTGCAAGAGCTCTGGGAGCTTCCAGCGGACATATTATTAAAAAGCATCTGCTTACCAACTGTATTGGTACATTAATTGTAACAACAACGCTTCAGATTCCTTCTTCTATTTTTACCGAGAGCTTTTTAAGCTTCCTTGGATTAGGTGTTGCTGCACCCATGCCTTCACTGGGAAGCCTTGCAAGTGCTGCATTAAATGGTCTGCAAAGTTATCCTCACCGTTTATTTGCACCGGCACTGATGATTTCAGTTATTATTTTAAGTTTCAATCTGTTGGGTGACGGTCTTCGGGATGCATTTGATCCGAAGCTGAAAGATTAAAGGAGGAGAGATTCCATGAGTGAATATTTAGTTAATATTGAGAATGAACGTCTTTCTTTCTTTACTCCGGCTGGAGAAGTCAAGGCGCTTAATAATGTATCACTTCATCTTCGTGAAGGTGAGGTTTTGGGAATTGTAGGAGAGTCTGGTTCCGGTAAGTCTGTAACTGCTTACAGCCTTATGGGCCTTACGGCTTATCCAGGACGTCTCATCGGCGGTTCCCTTCAGTTTAACGGACATCAGATTGAAAAGATGACGGAAAAGGAAATGAGAAAGATAAGGGGAAATGAAATTTCAATTATTTTTCAGGACCCGATGACCAGCTTAAATCCGGTTTATACCATTGGAAACCAGATCACAGAAGTGGTTATGCTTCATACAAATAAAAACAAACAGCAGGCAACCGAGCGGGCAAGAGAACTTCTTACCCTGGTAGGGATCAACGAACCGCAGAAACGTTTGAACCAGTACCCTCATGAGCTGTCCGGCGGTATGCGTCAGCGTGTAATGATCGCCATTGCGCTGGCATGTGAGCCAAAGCTTCTGATTGCGGATGAACCAACCACTGCCTTGGATGTTACCATTCAGGCACAGATTCTGGAACTGATGATGGAATTAAAAGAAAAACTTGGTATGGCAATTATTATGATTACCCATGACCTTGGTGTTGTTGCCAATATGTGTGACCGTATTGCTGTTATGTATGCTGGTAAAGTGGTAGAGTATGGTAATACAGATGATATATTCTATAACCCAAGCCATGAATATACCAAGGGCCTTATCCGCAGTATTCCAAAGCTTACGGAGAAAGAGCATAGTAAGCTGATTCCCATTGAAGGAAGTCCGGTGGATATGCTGAATCCGCCTGCAGGATGTCCGTTTGCACCAAGATGCAGGGCCTGCATGAAGATTTGTCTGCGTGAAATGCCAGAATATACAGATATAACCGATATACATTACAGCGCCTGCTGGCTGCTTCAAAAAGAAGAGTTTGAGAGACAGCAGAGTCAGAAGGGAGATGCATGATGGATAACAAATATCTTGTAGAGGTACAGAATTTACAGCAGTATTTCCCTGTTGCCGGTGGTAAATTATTAGAAAAGAAAGTTGTAAAAGCGGTCGATAACGTTTCCTTTGGAATCAAAAGAGGTGAAACCCTTGGACTGGTTGGAGAATCCGGTTGCGGAAAGACGACTACTGGCCGTACTCTGCTCAGACTGTATGAGCCCACTTCCGGAAAGATCTTTTTTGACGGAAAGGACATTACTAAGGTAAATATGCTCCCTTATCGTCAGAAGATGCAGATTGTATTTCAGGATCCATATGCAAGCCTTGATCCCCGTATGACAGTTGGAGATATTATTGGTGAGGCAATTGATATTCATCATCTGGCTGCAAACAAAAAAGACCGTCAGGATCAGATTATCTCTGTTTTATCAACGGTAGGACTTAACTCAGAGCATGCGAACCGCTATCCTCATGAATTTTCCGGCGGACAGCGTCAGCGTGTAGGTATTGCCAGAGCTCTTGCAGTAAATCCTCAGTTTATTGTATGTGACGAGCCGGTATCTGCTTTGGATGTTTCCATTCAGGCACAGGTTGTTAATATGTTTGAAAAGCTGCAGGAAGAAATGGGTCTTACTTATCTGTTTATTGCTCATGATCTTTCTATTGTAAAACACATTTCCAACAGGATCGGTGTTATGTATTTAGGTAAGATGGTAGAGCTTGCTGACAGCTATGAACTGACATTCCATAGTGTTCATCCATATACCAAGAGTCTGATCTCAGCGATTCCAATTGCGGATCCGGAGACCAGCCGTAAATCCAAGAGAATTGTTCTTGAGGGAGATGTTCCAAGTCCTGTAAATCCTCCATCAGGCTGTCGCTTCCGCACAAGATGTCCTTATGCGGACGAACTTTGTGCAGCACAGGAACCAGAATGGAAAGAAGTTTCAACCGGACATTATGCCGCTTGCCATCATTTGGATAAAGTTAATTAAAATCAGATTGAACTTTTAACGCATTTATGTTATGCTAAGAAAATGAATTGGCGCAGTAGCCGAATAAAGTGCTACTGCGTTAATTAAAATAATTTTATAGGAGGAATCGTTATGAAAAAGATGTCACTTATGCTTGCTGTACTTGCAGCCTCTGGCATGATGCTTACTGCTTGTGGCGGCAATAAGCCAGCAGAAACAAAAGCAAGTGCTGACACAACTACAGCTGCTGCGGCTGGCGAAACTACAGCTGCTGAAAAAGGAAATTCCGCGGGGCTTGACCTTGCAGTTCAACTTGGACCGAACCCGGAGACCATTGATCCGGCTTTAAACTCTTCAGTTGATGGTGCAAATATGATTATGCATGCCTTTGAAACCTTATTGATTGTAGATAAGGAGAACAAAATTGTTCCAGGACAGGCAGAGTCTTATGATATATCCCCAGATGGCCTTACTTATACTTTCAAGCTGCGTGATGGCTTAAAGTGGAGTGATGGTTCACCACTTACTGCAAATGACTTTGTTTATGCATGGAAGAGACTTGCAGATCCCAACGTTGCAGCTCCATATGGTGCTGATATGTTAGGACCGGTAAAAGGATATGAAGAAGCAGCAGCTGGAAACCTGGATGCTCTGGGTGTTTCCGCTCCTGATGACAAAACTTTCGTAGTAGAGTTATCTTCTCCTTGTGTTTACTTTATCAAACTTGCAACTCACGCTTCCATGGTTCCTGTACAGAAAGCAGCTGTAGAAGCAGCTGGTGACCAGTGGAGCTTAAAGCCTGAGACTTATGTTTCCAACGGTCCTTTAAAGATGGTTGAATGGGTTCCAGGTTCACACATTACTTTTGCTAAAAATGAAAATTACTGGAATGCTGATAAGGTAACTTTAAACACATTAAAGTTTGTTCTTATGGAAGATTCCAACGCCGCTTACAGTGCATATCAGGCTGGTGAGTTACAGATGATCAAGTATGTTCCTACAGAAGAGATTCCTGCACTGAAGGGAACAGATGCTTTCCACATTGATCCTAGTATGAGCGTTAGCTACCTGAATTTCCAGACACAGAAAGAACCATTTAACAACGCTGATGTCCGCAAAGCTTTAAGCCTTGCAATTGACCGTAAATATGTAGCAGAAACTGTTATGCAGGGTACCAGCGCACCAGCTACAAACTTTGTACCAGATGGCGTATCTGATGCAGAGGGCGGTACTTTCTTTAATGATGTAACTGCAAAAGAAGGAAAAACTTTCTTTAATATTGATGATCATGCTGCAGATGTTGCAAAGGCAAAAGAACTTCTTGCTAAAGCTGGATATCCTGATGGACAGGGATTCCCAACATTCGAGTATATGACCAATGATGCTGGATTCAATAAGCCAGTTGCAGAATATTTACAGAGCTGCTGGAAAGAGACTCTTAACATCAATATGGATATCAAAATTGTTGAGTGGGCAACCTTTACACCTACCCGTCGTGCCGGCGATTATCAGGTATCACGTGGCGGTTGGGGATTTGACTTTGATGATCCTTCCAACCTGCTGAATGTAAACCTTTCTAACAGCGGTAATAATGATGCTAAGTACAATAATCCTGAATTTGATAAGCTGCTTAACGAAGCTAATACTACAGCTGATGTGAAAGAACATTACAAAAAACTGCATGAGGCAGAGACTCTGCTTCTTGAAGATTCTCCGATTGTACCAATTACCTATAAGAATGAATTCTATTTACAGAATCCAAAGCTGAAAGGCACATGGTACTCTCCATATAGCTACTGGTTCTTCCAGTATGCAACCATGGAATAAGATTTATCTCTTATGAAACAGACACCCAGGAATATTCCTGGGTGTTTTTTTGACCGGATGAGAAGATCTGCTATGAGTTACATTCCATCAGCTGGGAAACTTCCTCTTTCCAACCATCTAAAAGTATGCTATAATCTTTTAAGACAATACAAAAGTACAGGAGAGTTTAAGCTATGAATCCAAGACGTGTATTATTAAAACTCAGCGGTGAAGCTCTTGCCGGTTCCAGTAAGACAGGCTATGAGGAGGCCACTGTTAAGGAGGTTGCACGGCAGGTTAAGATATCCGTTGATGCTGGCGTTCAGTTGGGAATTATCATAGGCGGAGGTAACTTCTGGAGAGGCAGAACCAGTAATGCAATTGACCGTACAAAGGCGGATCAGATCGGTATGCTTGCCACCATTATGAACTGCATTTATGTTTCGGAGATTTTCAGGAACGCAGGAATGGACACCCAGATTCTCACCCCCTTTGAATGTGGTTCCATGACAGAACTGTTTTCCAAAGACCGGGCTAATCAGTATTTTAAAGAGGGCAAAGTGGTATTTTTTGCTGGTGGAATTGGTCACCCATATTTTTCAACAGATACGGGAATTGTACTCCGTGCCATCGAGATGGATGCTGACTGCATTTTGCTTGCAAAGTCCATTGACGGGGTTTACGACAGCGATCCCAAGGTAAATCCGGATGCAGTGAAATACGATGAAATTTCCATTGATGAAGTGATAGAAAAACAGCTTGGGGTAATTGATCTGACCGCTTCCATTATGTGTATGGAGAATAAGATGCCCCTTGCAGTATTCAATTTGAATGAAAAAGATAGCATTGCCAATGCAATGCAGGGAAAAATAAACGGCACAATAGTGACCGCATAAAACAGGAGGACGATATGCAGGAGAGTTTACAGGTATATGAAGATAAAATGAATAAGACATTAAAAGCGCTGGAGAATGATTTTATGACCATTCGCGCAGGACGTGCCAATCCCCATGTACTGGATAAAATCAGAGTGGATTATTATGGTACTCCAACACCAATTCAGCAGGTGGGCAACGTTACAATTCCGGAAGCACGTATGATCGTGATTCAGCCATGGGAGAAGGCTTTGTTAAAAGCCATTGAAAAAGCGATTCTGACTTCTGATCTGGGAATTAATCCAACGAACGACGGTAATGTCATTCGTCTGGTATTTCCTGAACTGACAGAAGAGCGCAGAAAAGATCTTGTAAAAGATGTAAAGAAAAAGGGAGAAGCTGCGAAGATTGCAATTCGTAACATTCGCCGTGATGCCAATGACTCTTTTAAGAAACAGTTAAAAGCAGAGGAGATTTCTGAGGATGAACTTGCTGATGCAGAAGACAAGATTCAGAAATTAACAGATAAGATGGTTGCGCAGATTGAAAAAGCAACTGATGAGAAGTCAAAAGATCTTCTTACTGTATAAAATAAACAGGGGGGCAGGCATTATGCCTGTCCTGTTTTGTGTTTTAAAAGGAGTGATAC
>SVDS01000077.1 GCA_015057715.1 Paenibacillaceae bacterium | reverse complement strand
TGTACGGGAAAGAATAACAACGTTAATTTCTACTTCCCAAAAGCTCCTTCCTCAGGAACTCATAAGTTTTCAGACTGTATCTCCAGCGGTGGAGCAAGTAAAGATGTAATTGTGGGCGCTACAGTCGTCAACTGCTCTTTTAACACCAAATAAATACAAAACGCCGGTCCTTCAATCGTCTGAAGGACCGGCGTTTTTTAGTCTTATAAGAGATCACCGGTCAAGCAGCTTACACAAAGCAACACCGATTACCGTTGAAAACAACGTTGCTGCAATGGCAGGCCCTACAATTGCTGTTGGATCAGGACTGCCATACTGGCTCCTGTAAGCAATCATATTGACAGGGATTAACTGGAGCGACGATATATTAATAATCATAAACGTACACATCTCATTATTGGCAGTACCATCGGAAACCGGTTTGGGAATTTTCTTGCCCTGAGAATATTCTTTTCTTCTGGTCTCCTCTAAATCCTTTAACGATTCCATTGCCTTTAGACCAGCAGGCGTAGCTGCCCATCCCAGGCCCAGAATATTTGCAATGATATTGGTAGAAATATACTCCAGGGATGGATGTTTTTCCGGTATCTTTGGAAACAGAAAATGAAGCACTGGCCCCATTTTGGCTGACAACCGTTCAATCAGCCCTGATTTACTTCCTATTTCCATCAGCCCGGTCCAGAAAGACATAATTCCAAGCATGGTAATGCACAGCATCACCGCTTCCTTTGCAGAAGTTAAAGCTCCGTCTGTTACAGCACTTAAATTTCCATGAAGTGCTCCCCAGATAACTCCTATCAATAGCATAAATGCCCAGAGATAATTTAACATCCATCACTCCACATTTCTTTGTTTTCTTTTTATCCTATTCCTAAAAAGAAGAGTTTATGAAATGTTATTCTCCAAAAACAAGATCTTTCATTACTTCATCAACCGTTTCCATCTTCTCTGCCCGGTAAGCATTGCTGCCGCAAAATACCAGTCCATCTTCGGTTCTTCCTTCCGCCGATGAGATTAAGGCTTTTGTAATGCAGTAAGGTATGGTTTTTCTGTCACACTTCTCCAGACAATCGTAGCAGTGTTCCAGTTTAAAGGGGGTATTGGCCACATGATCCAAAAACGGATTTTTTATTGCTCTGCCTGGCATGCCAACCGGACTTTTTGTAATGACAATATCCTCTTTAGCTGACTTTATATAAGCTTCCTTAAATTCCTCCGGGGCATCGCATTCCTGGGTTGTGACAAACCTGGTTGCAACCTGGACACCGTCAGCACCCAGATCAATCTGATGCATGACATCCTCATGGGTATAGATTCCACCTGCAGTTACTACCGGTATTACTTTGTTATACTTTTCCCCGTACTCTCTTACAAGCCGGATGATACCCCTTACCTCTTCGTCATATTTCGCCTGTTGAAAGGTGTGTTCCACATCCGCTGTATCTACACCCAGTTCCGATAAGTCTTCTCTGGAAAATCCCAGATGGCCGCCTGCCAGGGGACCTTCCACAACAACCAGATCCGGAGCCTGGTTAAATTTACGGTCCCACATCTTACAGATAACCATAGCTGACTTTACCGTAGAAACAATGGGGGCAATTTTTGTTTTCAGTTTTATTCCAGCTTCTTCTGTAGCTTCCGCCACATACTCTGGAAGGCTTACGGGAAGACCGGCTCCTGAAATGATGATATCAGCGCCCGCTATTACCGCTTTTTTCACATAACTTGCATAATTCTTGGTGGCAACCATAATATTAAAGCCTATAATTCCCTCTGGAGCAATTTCCCGGGCCTTTTTCATTTCCTCACCAATTGCACGTAAATTAGCTTCCAGGGGATTCTTAAGGAAATCGGGCTGTTTAAAACCAATCTGAGCCGTTGAAATAATACCAACTCCTCCTGCCTTAGCCACAGCTCCTGCAAGAGAGGAAAGGCTGATTCCAACTCCCATTCCACCCTGAATTACCGGATATTTTGCCACCAGATCTCCTATTACCAATGGTTTTAATGTTCCCATCACATTCTCCTAAATCTATCATATCTTTGATTTGTCAGTTCTTCTTTCGTCAGGGTAAGGTATCCGGCAAAAAACTCAATCATTGCCCGGTCCATTCCTCTGGCAATCTCCGAAATATTTTCTGCACAGGCAGGCTCTTCCTCCGGTATTACCCGTTCAATAAGACCAAGATCCATCAGATCCTTAGCCGTGATCTTCATGACTCTGGCTGCATCATTTGCTTTTTTACTGTCTTTATACAATATAGAGGCAAAGCCTTCCGGAGACAGAATGGAATAAATAGAGTTCTCCATCATCCAGACTTCATTACCAACTGCCATGGCAAGAGCACCTCCGCTTCCGCCCTCTCCAATTACAATGGAAAGAACCGGTACTGTTAAATCTGCCATTTCAAATAAGTTTCTGGCAATGGCTTCTCCCTGCCCCCGCTCCTCTGCTTCAAGACCGCAGAACGCTCCCGGCGTATCCACAAAACAGATAATAGGACGATTAAAGCTCTCTGCCTGCTTCATCAGCCTTAAGGCTTTTCTATAACCTTCAGGTGAAGGCATACCAAAATTACGCCTGATGTTATCCTTTGTATTCTTACCTTTTTCCTGCCCGATCACAGTGACAGGCATTCCATGAAAGGAGGCAATTCCGCCGACAATTGCCCCGTCATCTTTAAAATAACGGTCTCCGGCAAACTCCATAAAATCATCAAAGAGCTGATGAATATAATCCGAAGCTACCGGGCGGTCCGCACTTCTTGACAGCTGCACCGTATCCCATGGGCTTCGTTTATTCTTTTTGGGCCAGAACCCACTCTTTTTTCCACAGGCATTTTCATCTGCTTCCTGGTTATCCACACAAAAACTTTCCTTGTTGTGGGGATTGTGGAGCTTTAAAATAGAAGTTAATGTATCCTTCATTTCTTCCCTTGGAACGATCTTATCAACAAATCCATGTTCCAGTAAAAATTCAGCCCTCTGAAAGCCTTCCGGCAGTTTCTGTCCAATTGTCTGTTCAATGACACGGGGACCCGCAAAACCAATTAAAGCTCCTGGTTCAGCCAGAATAATATCTCCAAGCATTGCAAAACTTGCGGTGACACCACCGGTTGTAGGATCAGTAAGAACACTGACATAGAGCTGCCCGGCATTATGATGGCGTTTTAAAGCCGCAGAAGTTTTCGCCATTTGCATCAAGGACACGATTCCCTCCTGCATTCTGGCTCCACCAGAACAGGCGAATAAAATTACAGGAAGTTTCTCAGCAGTCGCACGCTCAACAGCTCTGGCGATCTTTTCTCCCACTGTATGCCCCATACTGCTCATAATAAACCCGGCATCACAGACGCCAATCACAGCTTTCTGGCCGTTAATTTCACAGACACCTGTCACAATTGCTTCTGATAATCCTGTTTTTTCTCTGGCTGCAGCAATCTTCTTTTCATAACCTGGGAAATCAAGGGGATTCATAAATTCCATCTCTTTATCCCATTCTTCAAAGGTTCCTGCATCTGCTGTCATTTCAATTCTCTGAAAGGCGTGAATTCTGAAGTAACCCTTACACTTTGGGCAGACGTAATGATTGTTTCTTACATCCTCCGCATAGATTGGCTGACAGCATTTATTGCACTTTTTCCAAAGTCCCTCCGGTATATTTGGTTCCCCGGTTTTCTCCACCGTCCTGTATTTGCTGTCAATCAGGGTATAAGTTTTCTTAAACATTTCTCTTAACATAAGATCTGCTCCTTTCCCTGTTTACCGGACATAATCCGGGAAGAATTTGGGAATAAAGTCTGTATCCACATCACCATCCCGATATGCATCATGACTTAATATATCAAACTGAAAATCTATATTTGTTTCAATTCCTTCAATAATTAGCTCCCCAAGGGCGCTTCTCATCTTAGCAATGGCTTCCGTACGGTCTTTCCCATGGACGATCATCTTCATCAGCATGGAATCATAATTTGCCGGAACCTTATAATCATTGTAAATGTGGGTATCAATTCGTACACCATTGCCTCCCGGCACATGAACATTTTTAATAAGACCAGGACATGGCATAAAGTTTTTTGATGGATTTTCCGCATTAATTCTGCATTCTATGGCATGGCCGGAGATTGTAATATCAGACTGTGATACACTAAGTGGTTCACCGGCTGCAATACGGATCTGTTCTTTGATAAGATCCAGTCCCGTTACCATCTCTGTTACCGGATGCTCCACCTGAATTCTTGTATTCATCTCCATAAAATAAAAATTCTTATCCTTATCCAGCAAAAATTCAATGGTACCTGCATTCACATAGCCTACCGCCTTAGCTGCACGTACTGCAACCTCGCCCATCTGATGGCGAAGCTCCTCAGAAATTGCTGCAGAAGGGGATTCCTCCAGAACCTTCTGGTGGCGCCTTTGAATGGAACAATCCCGTTCTCCAAGATGAATAACATGACCCATCTGATCTGCAAGTATCTGAAATTCAATATGTCTTGGCTTTTCAATATATTTCTCAATGTACATGGTATCGTCAGAAAATCCTTTTACTGATTCCATCTGTGCATTTTTAAAATTAGCTTCAAAGTCTTCCATGCCCCTTGAAATACGCATCCCTTTTCCGCCGCCTCCTGAAGAGGCCTTGATCATAACCGGGAAACCGATCCGCTCTGCCATCTGTCTGGCTTCTTCCACGTGATGAACGGCTTCTTTACCGCCTGGTACTACCGGTACACCAGCTTCCATCATGGTTTTTCTGGCTTCCGATTTATTTCCCATCTTGTTGATGATTCCAGCATCTGGTCCGATAAAGGTAATGTTGCATTTCTGACAGAGTTCTGCAAATCGGGCGTTCTCAGAAAGGAATCCAAAACCCGGATGAATTGCGTCTGCTTTCATGGCTACGGTAGCAGTAAGAATCCGTTCCATATTTAAATAGCTCTGAGTGGACGGTGCCGGTCCGATGCAGATGGCTTCATCTGCCAGAAGGGTATGAAGGCTTTCCCGATCCGCTTCTGAGTATACAGCAACCGTTTTAATTCCCATCTCCCTGCATGCTCTTATGATTCTTACCGCAATTTCACCGCGGTTGGCAATTAAAATCTTATCAAACATCGGTCTCCACCTATCCAATCATAAATGTCAGTTCAGCGCTGGCAGCAATTTTACCATCTACAGTGGCAACCGCTTTCCCAACTCCTACCGGACCCTTTCTTCTAATAATTTCACAGTCCAGCTTTATCTTACTTCCAGGATATACTTTCTGTTTAAATTTAGCCTTGTCAATTGCTCCGAAATAAGCGATTTTTCCCTTATTCTCTTCCAGGCTTAATATTGCAACCGCTCCAACCTGAGCCAGCGCTTCAATAATTAAAACACCTGGCATAACCGGTTCCTCCGGAAAATGACCCCGGAAAAAGGACTCATCATAAGTGACACACTTATATCCCACAGCCTTCTCTCCAGGTACCAGTTCTTCAATGCAGTCTACCAATAAAAACGGATGTCTGTGTGGAATAATCTCCTGGATCTCTTTTATACCTAACATCATACTATCTCCTTATGTTCAAAAGAGAGGTCCGACCCTGGACCTCTCTTAGATTTTAAAATCGTCTACCGGATACGGAACAGAGGCTGACCGTATTCCACCACATCTTCATTTCCAACCAGAACGGCTTCTACTACACCATCGTATTCACATTCAATCTCATTCATCAGCTTCATGGCTTCGATGATTCCCAGAGTCTGCCCTTTCTTAACCGTATCTCCCGCCTTTACAAACGGTGCGCTGTCCGGCGAAGAAGCGTTGTAAAAGGTTCCTACTAAGGGAGAAGATACTACATTATCAGTAGCAAGTGCTTCCGTCTTAGCCTGATCCATTCCACTCTCCAGCGCTGGAGACTTCGTATTGGAAACGGCATAAGAAGGAATCTCCATACTTCTCTGGACAAAATCGCCTTCTGCCGCAATTACCATCTGTTTTTCTTTCTTAATGGATAACTTAAAGTCACCCTCTTCCAGCTTAAAACTGGTGAGACCCTGCTGTGAAACGGCCTCCATCAGTCTGATCACATCATTGATTTCCATTATGACTGCCTCCTACTGTTCATACTTCTTTACAAGAATACTGGCATTATGACCACCAAAGCCCAGGGAATTACTGATGGCATAAGTTACGTCACAGGAAACGCCCTCACCCTTTGTATAGTTAAGATCACAACCTTCGCCTTCTTCTTCCAGACCGGCAGTGGCATGAATAAATCCATCCTGAATGGATTTCACACAGGCAATGAACTCCACACCGCCTGCCGCGCCAAGAAGATGGCCAACCATGGATTTTGTAGAACTGATTCTTACATTTTTTGCATGGTCGCCTAAAGCAGCTTTAATTGCCATAGTTTCAAATAAGTCGTTGTGATGAGTACTGGTTCCATGAGCATTGACATAGTCAAGATCTTCCGCTTTAATGCCGGCATCTTTCATCGCCTCAGTCATGGCTCTTGCAGCACCGCTTCCGTCCTCTGCAGGAGAGGTAATATGGTATGCATCACAGGTAGACCCGTAACCAACTACTTCTCCGTAGATAACGGCATTTCTGGAAAGCGCGTGTTCCAGTTCTTCTAATACCACAACGCCAGCACCCTCACCCATAACAAAGCCGCTTCTGTCCTTATCAAATGGGATGGAAGCACGGAGCGGATCATCTGAAGTAGTAAGTGCAGTAAGAGCCGTAAATCCGGCCACACCGATTGGTGAAACGCTGGCTTCTGCACCTCCTGCCACCATCACATCCACTTCCCCATACTGGATGGATCGGAACGCCTCTCCGATGGAATGGGTTCCCGTAGCACAGGCCGTAACCACATTGATGCACTTACCCTTTAATCCGAACTGAATCCCCACATTTCCTGCTGCCATATTGGATATCATCATGGGTACCAAAAGAGGATTGACTCTGCCCGGACCTTTCTCTAATAACTTTTTATGTTCCCGCTCTAAGGCCTGTAAGCTTCCAATCCCGGAACCTACACTAACGCCCACGCGATAAGGATCTTCTTTTTCCATATCAATTCCTGACATTTCAAGAGCTTCCTTTGTAGCTGCAACTGCAAACTGTGCAAAACGTTCCATTCGTTTGGCTGCCTTTGGATCCATATACTCCTTCGGATCAAAATCCTTAACTTCTGCGGCCAGTGTGGCTTTATATTCTGTTGTGTCAAACTGAGTGATCGGCGCAATTCCCACCTTTTTCTCCTTCAGTCCGTTCCAGAAGCTTTCTACATCCTTGCCAATAGGAGTAATTGCTCCCATGCCAGTTACTACCACTCTTCTATTCATACCGTTTTTCTCCTTTTTACATAGCCATTCCGCCATCTACACTGATGACCTGACCTGTGATATAACCAGCCGGGTCTGATGCAAGAAATACAGCCGCAGCCGCAATATCTTCCGGCGTTCCAAAACGTTTCATCGGAATCTGATTAAGAGATACCTCTTTCACAGAATCAGACAGCACATCTGTCATATCTGTCTGAATGTAGCCAGGTGCTATGGCATTTACAGTAATGCCTCTGCTAGCAGCTTCTCTGGCAAATGATTTTGTCATTCCAATGACCCCTGCTTTTGCCGCGCAGTAATTTGCCTGACCTGCATTCCCAAGAATTCCGGATACAGATGAAATGTTGATGATTCTGCCGCCTCTTTGTTTGATCATCTGACGGGAAACATGTTTCATACAGTTAAATACTCCTTTTAAGTTGGTATTAATGACTGCATCAAACTCTTCTTCCGACATTTTCATAAGAAGATTATCTCTTGTAATACCTGCATTATTAATGAGAATATCCAGCTTCCCATATTTCTTAATGACTCCTTCAAGGAATACTCCAGAAGCTTCATAATCCGATACGTTACAGGCAATCGCCTCTGCTTTACCGCCTTTTTCTTCAATCTCTTTTACTACCTGAAGTGCTTTTTCTTCTGATCCATTATAATTGACTATTACAGTGGCTCCTTCCAGTCCCAGCCTTAACGCAATTGCTCTTCCGATTCCTCTGCTTGCACCAGTGACCACCGCTATTTTACCATCTAACATCTCCTGTCACCTCCCCTTAAATTTCCGTTAACTTATCTATATCTTCCAGTTTTTCTATATTAAAGACTTTCGCATCTCTCGTTATCTTCTTAATAAACCCTGCCAATGTTTTTCCTGGTCCTATTTCTATAAATGTATCCACTCCGTCTTTTAACATGGCTTCCACACTTTGCTGGAAACGCACGGAAGAAGATACCTGTCGGATCAGTAAAGGCTTAACTTCATCTGCCTCTGTCACATACTGGGCTGTTACATTTGCTACATAAGGAATCGCAGGTTTATGAATCTCTACATTCTCAAGCACGGCACCAAGTTTTTCACCTGCCTGCGTCAGCATGGCTGAGTGAAACGGCCCGCTTACATTTAAACCAATGACCCTCTTCGCTCCTGCTGCCAAAAGCTTCTCACCGGCTTCCTCAACAGCTTCTTTCTTACCTGATATAACAATCTGCCCGGGGCAGTTATAATTTGCAATCTGGACTTCTTCGATCTGGCTTAAAACCTCCTCAATTTTAGCCGCATCCAAAGAAAGAACGGCTGCCATTGCTCCCAGACCCGCAGGAACTGCTTCCTGCATAAGAATTCCTCTCTGTCTGACAGTTAAGATTGCATCTCTGTCACTCATGACTCCTGCTGCTGCAAGCGCGCAATATTCTCCCAGGCTTAAACCAGCCGTCACATCCGGTCTGATCCCTGTTTTTTCTTCCAGCACCCTCATCATGGCGATCCCTGTGGTCACCATGGCTGCCTGCGTATATTCTGTAATATCCAGACGGTCATTCTTCTCAAAGCAGAGTTCCGGCAGGGAAAAACCTAAAAGTCCGGAAGCCATATCAAAAATTTCTTTTCCAGTTGCTGTCTGCTCATAAAAATCCTGGCCCATACCGCAGTACTGTGCGCCCTGGCCTGGGAAAATAAATGCGATCTTGCTCATAGTCATAAACTCCTCTTTAACGGCCAAGAAGTTTCCCGGCCTGCTCCATCATTTCTTCAATCATTTCCTTACAGGTCTGTTCCTTACTGATCATACCTGCAATCTGTCCGGCCATAACCGTGCCGTTGATAACATCTCCCTCTAAAACTGCATTACGAAGGGTTCCAAGGGTTAAGTATTCCAATTCTTCAAAGGATTTTCCTTCCTCTTCCAGTTTCGTATACTCTCTGGTCATCTGATTTCTTAAAGATCTTACCGGATGGCCGTGTGAACGTCCTGTTACTGCAGAATCAATATCCTTTGCTTTTATAATTCTCTGTTTGTAATTGTCATGTACAATGGATTCTTTGGAAACCACAAATCTGGTTCCGATCTGGACAGCCTCTGCACCAAGCATAAATGCTGCTGCGATTCCTCTGCCATCACCAATTCCTCCTGCTGCTATCACAGGTATGGAAACTGCGTCTGCCACCTGGGGAACCAAAGTCATGGTAGTCTGCTCTCCGATATGTCCGCCGGACTCGCATCCTTCCGCTACTACTGCATCCGCACCATAGCGCTCCATTCTCTTTGCAAGTGCTACGGAAGCAACAACTGGAATTACCTTAATTCCTGCTGCCTTCCACATCTCCATATATTTTTCAGGATTACCGGCTCCGGTGGTTACCACCTTAATGCCTTCCTCAACGATTACCTTTGCCACATCATCAGCATGAGGGCTTAAAAGCATGACATTGACACCAATCGGCTTGCTGGTCAACTTCTTTGCTTTGCGGATTTCCTCACGCACCACTTCACCCGGTGCATTGGCTCCGCCAATCAGTCCAAGGCCACCAGCTTCCGATACTGCGGCTGCAAGATGATGTTCCGCAACCCATGCCATGCCGCCCTGTATGATGGGATATTCAATTCCCAAAAGTTGGGGGATTCTGGTATTCATTACGCTTCCACGCCCTTTGCTTTTAAATAGTCCATAACCTGTGAAACGGTTGTTAATTTCTCTAAATCCTCGGAAGGAATCTCAACTGAGTACTCATCTTCAAGAGCCATAACCAATTCAAATAAATCAAGGGAGTCTGCCCCTAAGTCCTCTTTAAAAGAGGATTCTGGTTTTACGATTGCTGCATCCACATTTAACTGCTCTGCTATAATTTCCTGCATTTTCTCTAACATCTTCTAATCTCCTTTTGCTTCCTCTTAATCATTTTTATATGCTAGTACTTTGATTTTCAAAGTATTAGATCCATTATTTACCACTCCATAAGAGTGGCTCCCCAGGTAAGACCTGCCCCAAATCCGGCAAGTACAATCTTATCTCCCTGTTGCAGCTTTCCGGCTTTGTTTAATTCATCTAACAAAAGCGGAATCGATGCTCCCGATGTGTTTCCATACCGTTCTAAATTGGTTGGAAACTTCTCCATGGGCACTTTCAGTCTCTTTGCAATTGATTCAAAGATCCGGTAATTCGCCTGATGCAGAATAAAATACTTAATTTCACTTATATCCGTTCCGCTCTCTGAAAGCACCTCTGAGATTGCTTCCGGAACGGTTTTAACTGCAAACCGGAACACTTCCTGGCCATCCATGGTCATATAGCCTGTTTCCGGTTCCTGACCAGTGAGAAAATTACCAGTAGTCCGCGATACACAGTCCAGTGCACTTCCTCTTGTGCCATCCGCACCCAAGGTCATATAAAGCTTTCCTTCATCCTGGGACCGTACTACCGTTGCTCCCGCACCATCTCCAAAAAGTACACAGGTTCCTCTGTCTTTCCAGTCAATTAACTTGCTTAACGTATCGGCTCCGATGATCAGACCTGTTTTATAGATACCTGCCTGAAAAAATGCGGAGATTGTATGGAAGCCATAGACAAAACCAGAGCATGCAGCGCTTAAATCAAAAGCAATTGCCCTGTGAGCTCCGATTGCCGCCTGTACTTCACAGGCTCCGCTTGGAAAACAGCGGTCAGGAGATGAAGTAGCCAAAACAATAATGTCCAGTTCATCAGCAGATACACCCGAATCCTTCAGCGCGGCCATAGCTGCCTTTATAGCCAGATCAGTGGTTCCAGACTGGGTATCGGCAATCCGCCGTTCCCTGATACCAGTCCTTGACTGGATCCATTCATCACTGGTATCCACGATCTTAGCCAGATCGTCATTGGTCACCACCCGGTCCGGAACTGCAGACCCTGTTCCAATTATTTTTGTTGTCATATATTTCCCCCATTCATGTTTCTGTTCCATTCTGGTAATTCCCGAGTGAAATGAAATCATGCCTCGTTGGATTGTTTTATATCTCAAATAGTTTGAATCTCAAAATAATATTATTAGAATAAACGCCTGTTGTCAAGATATTTTTTATATTTCCCGGTTTAACAGATACTGATAAACCTCTCTTTTGCTGATTCCACGGTCTTTCGCAACCATACGCATGGCTTCTTTTTTATCCATTCCCTGGCTTTCGTAGCGTGTCATGTGATCTTCAATAGAAAGCTCCTCAAACGCTTTTGTCTGCTCCATACGGATTTCATCAAAGCTCTTACCTTCCACCACGATGACGCATTCTCCCTTTGGATCCTCATTGCGGTAAGTGCTGAGTGCCTGGGTAAATGTTGTACGAAATGCAGTCTCATACCGTTTTGTCAATTCCCGGCAGACGGTGATTCTGCGTTCCCCTAACGCTTCATAAAGTTCTTCTAAAGTCTTGACAAGACGGTGGGGCGCCTCATAGAGAATAATGGTTCTTGTCTCATTCTTTAACTCATTTAAAATCCACTGCTTTTCCTTTTTATCGGAAGGAAGGAACGCTTCAAAACAGAATCTCCTGGTTCCCAGTCCGGAAAGGGTCAGCGCTGTGATACAGGCCGCAGGTCCCGGAAGAGAAGTTACCTCTACCCCTGCTTCATAACACTGTTTCACCAGTTCCTCACCTGGATCAGAGATCCCCGGTGTTCCCGCATCTGTAATCAAAGCAACCATCACTCCCTGCTTCATCTGCTCCACCAGATAAACTGCCTTTTCTACCTTATTGTACTCGTGGTAGCTGGTCATGGGCGTCTTGATATCAAAATGATTCAGAAGCTTAATGCTGTGACGGGTATCCTCTGCTGCAATTAAATCCGCTTCCTTCAGGGTATCTAAGACCCGGAGGGTAATGTCATCAAGATTACCGATGGGAGTGGCACACAAATACAATTTACCTTTTTTCTCGTTCATTTTCCTTCTCCCGTTAAAATTCCTTTTATTTCATTCCCGGTCAAAATCAGTACCCGTAAATGGTATAGATCTCATCCGTATACACACCTGGTTCCTTATACACAATCACAGGTGCCTCCACCTTAATCATGGACCTTCCACCTCTGACTGCTTCAATAAGAACCATATTTGCTTCCTTATCAGCAAAGGGGTGTACCATCTTCATTCGCTTGGGTTCCATACCCGCACTCTTTAAGGCTGTTATAATTTCAATCAGTCTGTGGGGTCTGTGAACCAGATAAAACCGTCCACCCGGGCGAAGAAGCCTGGCCGCTTCCCTTGCCACATCCTCTAATGTACACAGCACCTCGTGACGGGAAATTGCTTTTGGCAGATCCGGATTTTTAAGGCCATGGGCGTCATTCATATAAGGCGGATTGGATGTCACCACATCAAAAGAAGCCGCACCAAACAAACGGCTGGCTTCCTTTATATCTCCTCTGACAATGGTTATTTTATCCTCAAGATGATTCAGTGCCACGCTTCTGGCAGCCATATCAGCCACTTCCTCCTGAATCTCAAGCCCTGTATAATGCATTCCCTGATTCTTCGCTTCCAAAAGAATGGGGATAATACCCGTTCCGGTTCCAAGATCAATTGCCTTTTCTTCTGGCTTTACCTTTGCAAAGCCGGAAAGCAGAACGGCATCCATTCCAAAACAGAAGCCGTCCCGGTTTTGTATGATCTGATAACCATTGCGCTGCAGGTCATCAATCCGTTCATTGTCTTTCAGCTTAATTGTCATCTAACTTGGATTTACCCTCTTTCCTTTCCAGAGCTTCCAAAGCCTTTAACTCCTCATCCGTCACCTGGGGCTTTTCCCTGCGGCGTCTGGGTTTAAACCTTAACTGTTCCACCTTGTATTCTCTGATTTCCTTTTCATCCTTAATCGTAACCACAACCTTAACTAACTGCCTAAGAACACTGACTGAATGGACCTCTCCCTTTAAACCATCATCTGTGGTCACAAAATCCCCCACACCAGGAAGCTTGCTGTTAAGCTCTTCGTAGGTTTCTTCTTCATTCTTCAAGCAGCACATAAGCCTTCCGCATACGCCGGAAATCTTGGTTGGATTGAGTGAAAGGTTCTGCTCCTTCGCCATCTTAATAGAAACCGGTATAAACTCAGAAAGATAAGAGTGGCAGCACAGCGTTCTGCCGCAGATACCAACACCTCCCACAATCTTAGTCTCATCCCGGACACCTACCTGGCGCAGTTCAATCCTTGTTTTAAAAACAGAAGCCAGATCCTTAACCAGTTCCCTGAAATCAATTCTTCCATCTGCCGTAAAATAAAACAGCACCTTATTGTTATCAAAGGTATATTCCGCATCAATCAGCTTCATCAAAAGACCGTGCTTTTTTATCTTTTCCTTGCAGATCTTAAATGCTTCCTTTTCCTTCTCATGATTCTTTTTCTCTACTTCATCATCTGCCTTGGTAGCCATACGGATCACTGATTTTAAAGGCTGAACCACCTTCTCATCTTCCACCTCACGGGCTCCAAGAACAACGTAACCATACTCAATACCTCTTGCTGTCTCTACTATTACATGATCCCCAGCCTTTACCTCCAGATTTACAGGATCAAAGTAATAAATTTTTCCTGCATTCCGGAATCTTACGCCAATAACATTTATCATCAATCAATTCTCCTTCATAACAAGCAGCATAAGCTCCATCGCCAGTTCCATATTTACATTGGCATTTAAACGAACCCTTGCCTTATCTATAGCCTGCAGGATCAGTTCGATTCCCTCATAAGAGCTGGCAGCGCTCATCTCCTTCATTGTATTAAATTCTTCTTTAAAAACAAGAAGATTGATATCCTGTGTTACTTTAAACATTAAAACATCCCGATACCACAGCTGCATAAAATCCAGGCAGTCAGATAAATCCGGATCCTGTTCCTTCAGCTTCCTGATATAATTTAAGAGTTCCATGATATCCATCTCTTTTAAGTGCTTCAGCATATGGATTAATTCCATATACAGCGCCTGAAATTCTTCTGACGCAGCAAGATGAATGGCACGTCCCAAATTACCCCTGGCAAATGCTCCGTATACTTCCGCCCTGCTCTCACTAATCCCCATGGATCCTGTCAGATAAGAAGTAACAACAGAATCTTTTAACGGCTTTAATTTTAACTGCACGCACCTGGAAAGGATTGTAGGCAAAAATGCTTCCTGGTTGGTAGTAAGAAGCATAATAACTGCATAGGACGGAGGTTCCTCAATGGTCTTTAAAAGAGCATTCTGCGCCTGAACCGTCATCTTTTCCGCCTCATCAACGATATATATTTTATAGTAACTGCTGTAAGGCCGTATCATAATCGTATCCTGTATCTGACTTCGGATGTCATCTACACCGATACCTGCTGTTTTTTCATGTGTGACAAAAATAAGATCCGGATGATTCCCGCTCATAACCTGTTTGCAGGCATGACACTGCATACACGGTTCGCTCATACCTTTTTCACACAGCAAAGTCATGGCAAATGCGTTAGCCAGAGATTTTCTTCCCATTCCCGCTTCTCCAGTGAGAATATACGCATGGGATACATGATTTGATTCAATCGCCTTCTGCAAATGTTCTTTGATTCTCTCATGACCGATAATATCGTGGAAACCTGGCATAGAGACACCTCCCTATCGCTGTTGTATGACCCGTTTATATAAAAACCAGCCAGTATCATTATAGCATATAACGTTTTTCACCACAAGAAAGAAGTATTGGCAAATGTTATCGTATCCAATTAAATTTACTTTATTTCATTTCGTTGACTCCATTTAAGAATTTCTCCAGATTTTCTCCGTGGAAACAGTGACCACCATCCCATATATCATGATAAATCACATCCTCTTTCCCATACAAATCATATGCCTTTTTGATTACATTCAGCTGCTCTAAAACGTTTTCCATCCCCCTGTATCCATTCAGATGATCAGAACGTGCAGACTGTACCATGAGAGGTCTTGGCGCCAGGAGCGCCCCAATGTCTCCCATATCCACATGTTCCCAAAGATGAGGTACATAATTGCAGCTGCAATTGCCATTCAGTCTTAAAAGAGAGTCCGAATATCCATATAAGTATCCGCTGATTATCACGGTTTTAATCCGGTCATCCAAAGCAGAAAGCCAGAGTGTCTGCATCCCTCCGCCGGAAAATCCCACACAGCCAACAGAATGCTCATCCCATTCTCCCCGCTCCCAGACATAATCAACCAGTCTCATCAGATCCCAGGTACACATCCCAACCACCGTCATACCAAGGGGTTCTGCCATATGGGCAAGATGAAAACAGGTTGAATTTAAAAATTCATTTTCCTCTTCCCCCTGGAGTGCAGCCTCCCTTCTCTCACCAAAGCCGCGGCAGTCAGGGCAGAGAACTGCATAGCCAAGCTTTGCCATCATCAGACCATAATCGTAATGAAACAGCTCAATTTTATCCGCAACTGCCGGAATTTCCCGCACCCCGGCTACCGAATATTTTCCTGCTCCCTGGTGACCGGGAGGTGCCAGAAAGCATTTTAACTTTTCTTCCCCCTTCTTTGGAGGAATCAGAACATAGACCGGCATATACACTTCCGGTTCTACCTGAAGAAGAATTTTTTCACGTATTATACCGTCTTCAATTACCACCCGTTCCAGACACTGGGTATTTAACGGGCAATATTCCATGTTCTGAAGTCCGATCAGATTTTTTAACAGCTCTCTTGTTTCCTTCTTCCAATTTTCATAATCTGTTTTTGTTTCCGCACGAAACCTGTTTTTTCTGCCTTTCTCCTTCATTCTGTTTATCAGCTTCTCTTCGCAGGTATAAAACCTGGAGATGGGTATTGTTCTTTTCTTATTTTCCATATCTTATCCTTTCAATTATATATACATTTAAAGTAAAAAACCGGCACAGAATCCATCCTCTGTGCCGGTCTTAATCTCATTATTTGGTCGATGAAACGAACCGGTCATACTGCTGCTGTTTCACTTTCAGCAGATCCTTTAATCCCATATTGTCAAGGGTAGATAAATAGGAATCAAATGTACTAAGATCTGTCGTTCCTGTAATAAATGCCACATTCATTTCATCTACATAAGTAGTAATATCAACCAGATATTGAGAGATAATATTTTGCTCATCCTTTGTAGAATAGATGAATGGCCAAGGTGCCTTGGAAAATGCCTGAAGCTCCTTATCCTTTTCAACATGCCATTTTGGAAGAAGTACATCCGTAGCCTCTACCGACTGCTGGGAAGGAAGACATCCTGCATTAATGCCAAGCTGCTGAAGCCAGTTGTTATCAGAAGCCTTTTCTGTATAAGCCTTTTTCCCGTCTGCTGATACCGTATAGCTTTCTCCTTCCAGTCCCCAGACATAATAATTCTGTGCTTCCTCACTCATGGCATAATCTAAAAATTTAATGGCAAGAAGCGGATCCTTGTCTGACTTGCTGATACCGAATATATTGGCAATTGGGTTTCTTCCCAGATAAAAGCCTTTTGATTCTCCGGAAAGAGGTGGAATTCCAACCATAATTCCTTTTTCACCAGTATACTCTGGATATTGCTTGCTGTAAAGCTGTGACATCTGCCAGCTGTAATCAAATGTTGCACCAGTTATATTACGGGCACAGCGCTCTGTAATCTGATCACGGGTAAGAGATGTATATTCTACTTCCAAAAGACCTTCTTTATAAAGTCCATTTAAGAACGTAAGATACTTCTTGTAATTCTCAGATTCTGCAGCTGAATAGTGTACCTTTCCACTTTCATCTGCATAAAAACCATCCACCAGGTTAAGACCAAACGCCGGACCAAACATAAGGGGAAGATTCTTAGCTGTTACGCTTAATGGAATCTCATCGGTTTTGTCTCCATTTCCGTTCATATCATTATCACGGAACGCACGCAGATCTTCTACAAACTCATCAAGTGTGGCAGGTACCGGAAGACCCAGCTGATCCAACCACTGCATATTTATCATGGTACAGGGCTGATAATTATCCGTTACAACTGTCTGAGGCACATAGTAAATATGGCCATCCTCAGCTGTCAGACTGGCTTTTATAGCCGGATTGCTGTCCAGAAACTTCTTGTAATTCGGCATATAATTCATATACTCATCAAGAGGATAGAAAAGTCCTCCAGTAATATAAGTCATATTTTCATCCAGATCAGGGAGTTCCACGATATTCGGTAGATCCGAACCGGATGCCAGCATCGGGCTGACGCTGTCCTTATAATTGGTAGGTGAGACAAGGGTCCAGTCAATTGTCACACCTGCATTGGAAGCAATTTTCTTAATAATATCCGCATTGGCATAGTCTACGGTAGAGTACCAGGAATTTTGTGCCAGAATACTGACCTTTGCATCAGGGGTGTTGGTTACCGGTGCTGCCCCTGTGTAATTAAATTCAGCCTCATTGCTTTTTTCCTCTTTTGATTCCGCCTGGGTGCTCTTTCCTGAGCAGCCAGATAACGCCGCTGCAGCTATCATTGCAGATATGACTGCTGCTTTCCAATATTCCTTCTTTTTCATTGTAACATCCTCCTCATTTTTATTATATATAATCAAAACATGATTATCCTTTTACTGCTCCCAGCATGGTACCTTTCACCAGATACTTCTGTATAAAGGGAGTAAGACATACGATTGGCACCATAGATAAAACGATGCAGACGTATCTGATCTGAATGGTAGACTGAGCTGCTGCACTGGCGGCCGTTGCATTTCCGGAAGACTGCATAATCTCTGCAGATGCCATCAGAAGAATTCTTCTAAGAAACAACTGCAACGGCTGAAGATTCTGCTTTCCGATATAGAGCAGCGCACTAAAGAAATCATTATACCGTGCCACTGCATAATACAGAGTTAAAACAGCTAACGTCGGTTTTATTAATGGGATTGCTATCTTTACCAAAATCTGAAGGTCATTTGCTCCCTCAAGATACGCATTTTCAAATAATTCCTCAGCAATTCCTTCAAACGCAGAACGGCAGATCATAACGTTATAAGCACTGACCAGGACCGGAAGTATCATGGCCAGTCTGCTGTTATACAAACCAAGTCCCGTTACAACCAGATAACTTGGTATGAGTCCACCGGAAAAATACATGGTAAATGCCAGGAGGAAATTCATTTTCTTTCTTAAGAAAAACCGTTTTCTGGAAAGCGGATAAGCTGCCAGACAGGTAAATACGATATTTAAAAAGGTTCCCATAACGGTATAATAAAATGTATTTCCATAAGAAATCCATAGATCCTTATAAGACATAACCATCCGATAGGTATCCAGATTCACATCTACCGGTAACAGGGTAATTAATCCCTTGTTCACCGCTTCACCAGAGCTTAAGGAAATGCTTACAACATATATAAAGGGATACAGGGTAATACAGACTGCTGCCGCAATCAGTACCCAGATGCTGATATCAAACAGCTTATCTGTGATACATTCATTTTTAAATTCTATCCATGTACTTTTCTGATTCATCTCTTCCTCCTTACCATACCGATGTTTCTGTCAGCTTTCTGCTGAGCCTGTTTGCCGTAAACACGATGACAAAAGCAATCAGTGAATTAAACAGACCCACTGCTGTTGCATAGCTGTAATTCTGACTGCCAATACCCTGCCTGTAAACATAAGTGGAAATTACATCTGCCGTGTCATAGATTCCGGAATTATAAAGAAGATAAACCTTTTCAAATCCTACATTTAAGAGATTGCCCAGTGACATAATAAGTAAAAGCACAATGGTTGGTTTAATGCTTGGCAGCACCAGATAACGTATGGTCTGTACCTTGCTGGCACCATCTACCTTCATTGCTTCATAAAGTTCCGGCGCAACGCCCATAATTGCAGCTACAAATATAATGGAATTAAATCCAAAGCTCTGCCAGGAACCGGAAATAACATAAATTGCCCGAAACCATTTCGGCTCACCAAGAAAGTTTATTGCGGTGCCCCCTGCCTTAACAATCAACTGGTTAATAATTCCGCTGGACGGTGATAAAAAGTTTGTTATCATTCCACAGATGACTACCGTAGAGATAAAATAAGGCAAATATGTAATGATCTGAGTCCCTTTCTGTAAATACTTGTTTTTTATCTGGGTAATACACAGTGCAAAAATAATAGGAATCGGAAACCCAAATATTAACGAATAAAATGATAGCAAAAAGGTATTTCGGATCAATCGGAACGCATAAGGTGAGTTAAAAAACTGAATAAACCATTTCAGCCCCACAAAAGTCCCTGTATAAAGGCCCATCATTCCGCTGCCCGCTTTAAATTGTGTAAACGCCATTACAAGACCTGTCATAGGTAAATAGGCGAATATCAGATAATAGATCAAAACTGGTGCAAACATTAGAAGCAGATATTTATCTCTCTTCACATTTTTTCGAAACAGCAGTTTTTTTTCTTCTTTCGAGAGTTTTTTTATCTCTGGCTTTGCTTTTTTTCTGGCAAGCACATTCATTTCTTTTGTCCCCTTCCATTTGATGAGTTGTGAGTAAATTGTATAATTTGCCCTACTTTTTTACTAGTTTCACTTTTTCCAAGGGCATTTTGACCACAAAAAATGAATGAATCAAAAAAGGAAACAGTATTTACTATCCTTTTTTGATTCATTCCTGGTTTTATAGTCCTTTTATTTGTTAATTTATTACGACTCTTCTTCCGTAGTTTTCTCTCCCCGGAAGTCACTTGGGTTACACGCCATAATTGCTTTAAAATTTCTTCTGAATGTCAGCATATTGGTGTAGCCACATTCTTCCGCTATTTTCTCAAGGGGAAGAGACGAATTCTTTAAAAGATCAATGGCATAAGAAATTCTTCGTTCCTGCACATATTTTAAATAGGTCATGCCAAACCGCTTTTTCACCAAAGCTGTCACATATTTACTGCTTACGGAAAAATGATCCGCTATCTGGGTAAGGGAAAGGTCCGGATTTTTGTCGTTCTTATTGATATACTCAATTAATTCCAACTCATTCTGGAAATATTCCTCTCTTAATTCCTCAGAGTGATCCACTTCAATAAAAAGCCCTTCTATCAGATTACTATAATATTCGATCACCTCATCCATGGTACGGTAAGGGGGGCAGACATCCACTCTTCTTAAAGGAATGCCGCACTGATCCCATATGGCCTGCATTGCTTTTGCAACGGTAACGTAAAGCTCACTTAACAGCAGCTTTCCGGCATAAACAGAATTATCAAACTCCATCTGGTTTTTCTTCTCAATCTCCTCAAAGAAATGACGGATAGACTCCCTGTCCCTGTCCTTCATTCCCTTTGTCAGCTGTTTTACTCCATCCTTTGGAAAATAATAATTCATAGAACAGTCTGATTGTGGATCATGGAAATAGATGGCCCCTCTTCCCTCCCATAATATTTTTTCCAGAGCCAGCATTGCATTGTCACAGGAAACTGATATCTCTTCCAGTTCTTCCTTAACCTCATCTGCTCCAACGGTCACCATGCATCTGGAATCCAGGGTCTTTTTCATCTTATCAAAAAACTCGTAAAGCTTATCTTCCAGACGCTCTCCGTTATTGCTGTTAAAAATAAGATAGACATGGAAAGAATCCTTTTTATAAGACAGGATCTTAAATTCCTCATCTGATTCCTGTTCTGCCAGCATCGAAATCGCTTTTACCGCTTTCTTTGCCTCATCCTTACTCCATTTTTCTCCAAAATATAAATCAACCATTGCAGCAAGAAAAAATACTCGTTTAAGCTGAACAAAATCAGTCAGAAATTCTTTATTACCAGATTCCCCGTCACTCCCAAGAATAAGACTGTGAAGGATTCCCTGGCTGGCATAGGGTGACATGTTATGAACCTGCTGCATATACCCGTTTCGCTCTCCAAGAAGATCAACCACACCTGAGACAATTTTTTCAGCTTCGTTCTTTCCCTCTTTCCTGTCTTTCCCCACCAAAAGCCTGATTTCCTCAAATGGGGATGAATACCGGTTAGTAAAAAAGTAAGCGAGTATTAAATACCCCAAACAAATCAAAAATCCAAATACCAATGCAAATGATCCTAAGTCTGAAAACTCAAACCCAAACTTATTATGATCCGCTATAATCTCATAAGATATGGCACTGCTTACCTGTGAGGTCTGTTTAAAACTTCTTCCATCTTCAATCCCTTCTTTTATAACCGGTTTTCCATTATAGTAAACTGCATACCCCCGGGCCTCACCGGATGCAGCTTTCAGCATCTCCTCTATCTTCTGATTTTCAAATAAAACACAGACAATCCCTCTCTGTGAACCAGATCCATATTGATAAGCTCCACTGTATATCAGATATTTTTTAAAAAATGTCAGCTGGCTGTTATTCATATTTAAACTGGTATTTAAATCTGTGATTGCCATGCGGTCAGTATTCCACTCTGATAAATTAATACTATCGGTTAAGTGAATCACCTCATCACTGGTATAAACCTTATTGTAATTATTCATCATCAGGACAACATCTGAGATATTAAAATCATCTCCAGCTGTTTTCTGATAGCGGATATCATTTAACACCTGATACAATAGATAAGAATCAACCGGGCTCTGCATCTGAACAGTCATATACAATTTATTAATCAACGAGGAATTATTAAGATTTGTTATGATATTCTGTGCGCTGTAAATCTGTTGGTCCATCCCATTGGCAAATGCCTGGGCCTTTGTTTCATAATATTTAACTGCCTGATTTTCTTTCACTTTTGCAGCCTCATAAATGACTGTTACCGAGTAAATGAGAAAGCTTAATATAATGATCAGACAGTAGGACAAAAACATATTTTTAAAAAATCTGCTCTTACGGGCTTCCATAGCATTCATATTTTAATCACCTAATTATACCTCTTACATTTCTATGTTTTTTTACGGTACAAAATCTTATTATTAATATACCAAACCCACCCATTGATAGCAAGAAAATTCATCTGTACTCATAGTTTCTTACTATGATTTGAACTGCTTTTATGCATTTATGATATAAATTTAACAAATTAACCGATATTAAAAAGCATTATTACTCAATATTTTAATCAATACTTAAAATATTATGGTGTTTTTTACAATTTCCAACAATTTTCAACACTATTTATGTTGAGAATCTCTCACCAGTGAAGTATACTTAACCTGAAAGGCAATACTGTTAAAAATGACAAAACGGGAGATGATTGCAATTTTAGGTATGGTAATTGCAGACGATGAAAAAAAGATCTGTAAGCTCATCGAATATTTAGTTAATTGGGATGAAATTGGCATCCGGCTGCTTGGAACCGCATACGACGGTTTAACTGCTCTGCAGCTGATTAATGAAAAAAAACCGGATATTCTTCTTACAGATATCCGAATGCCTGGAATGGATGGTCTTCGTCTGATTGAAGAAGCAAAAATGCAGAATGAAATTCTCAAATGCATCATCATCAGCGGTTATAAAGACTTTCAGTATGCCCAGCAGGGAATGCGGTTTGGTGTAAGAGATTATCTGCTAAAACCCATCAACCAGGAAGATTTAACCCGTACATTAAAAAAACTGGTTAAGGAAACCCAGGAGCAGATATCCATACAATCCACCCGCCTGCATCTTGAAGAAACAATAAAGAATTATACCGGTACATTTAAACACCTGTTTTTAAAAACTGTTTTACAAAAGCAGTTAAACGAACAGGAGGAGAACATACTGCAGGAAGTTGAAAAAATGAATGCAGCTGATATCATGAAGAATTCAGCAAGGTGTATTGCTGTAAAACCCAATATCAGTTACAGAGAATTTACGGAAGAAAGCTACCAGCTGCTGACAGAGAAAACCCTTGAAATAGCTGAAGTGGAGTTTTCCTCCCACAACTGGATTTGGATCTTCGAAGTAACAGAAGAAGGAATATTCTTTCTTCTTTTTTCTGATGATCTTGACAGGAAAGAGTTGCTGGAATCTATAAACCATATAAAGGAGCGTGTCCTCAGTCTTCAGGATTTATTCCCCAGGCTCTATTTTAATGCTGTCGTCAGCGAACAAGCAGATAGCTGTATCCAGCTGATTAAGCGGATTAAGGAAAGCCGAATTGCCATTGGTAACCGTTTTCTCACTGGCCTGAATACAGTCTCAGAGATAAAACCAACTTTTACAAATACGGGCCTCTCCTCCGCCATTGATGCCAGAATCTTAAAGCTGTTGGAAAACAGGCCGGAAGCCTTTGATATGGAAGAGATTAAAAAATGTGTGGAAGCTGCAAAGCATATTATGAAGGCAGATGATATAACCTCCTGTTTACAGGTAAAGAAAAATCTCCTGCTGCTGCTTAACTATTATCTCAATGGATTCAAACAGCTGGACTCCTCTTTGGACGAACACGAAAAAGAATCCTGGTTTTCTGAAATGTATGAACACTGTACAACCCTGGAGCAGACATTCCGGCTTTTGGAAGACACCCTTTGTGAAACACTTATGAAGGTGCTGGACCATTTGAAAAACAGAGAAATAAAGCCTGTCATCTATGCCAAACATTTTATAGAAGAAAATAAGGGAATTAATATTAAGCTGGAGGAGCTGGCTAAAAATACAGGGTTCAGCTACACCTATTTTTCCTCTCTCTTCAAAAAGGAAACCGGAAAAACCTTAACCGAGTATATACAAATGGTGCGAATAGACACTGCCAAAAAGCTGCTGACCGAAAAAGAAAGAAGCATCAGCGAGGTTGCTGAACTGGCCGGATATAATGATATCAAGTTTTTCACCAGACAGTTTAAAAAAACCCTTGGCGTTTCGCCCAATGAATACAGGAAATTGTTTACCAACCGATAGCTGGGAGGAATCTAATTGAAAAAGCAATGGTTAAAAAACCGGTTTGTCATATGGATCGGTACTTTGATATCCTGGAGTATTCTTATGCTCCTTATGCTTTTCCTGATTCTGATGGCGGATCACAGTCAGGAATCCTACTTTGCAGT
>SVDS01000076.1 GCA_015057715.1 Paenibacillaceae bacterium | reverse complement strand
AGATCTCCTATAAGTACTATCAGCCACAGGAAGGTACTACTGATTCTTATTTAGAAACAATTGGACTTGCTATTGAAGGTGGTGCAAAATTAGTAGTATGTCCTGGCTTCTTATTTGAAGAGCCTGTATTCCTTGCTCAGGAGCAGTACAAAGATGTTCACTTCATTCTTCTTGACGGAGTTCCTCATAACGCAGACTACTCAGAATATAAGACAGAATCCAATGTTATGCCAATCCTGTTCCAGGAAGATGAGCCTGGATTCTTAGCAGGCTATGCAGCAGTAAAAGAAGGTTACACAAAGCTTGGTTTCTTAGGTGGTATGGCTGTTCCTGCAGTTATCCGTTATGGTTACGGATTTGCTGAAGGTGCTGATTATGCAGCTAAAGAAATGGGCATTGACGGCGTTGAAATCATGTACAACTATACAGGTGCTTTCGCTGCAACTCCAGAGGCTCAGTCTATGGCTGCATCCTGGTACCAGAACGGAACCGACGTAATCTTTGGCTGCGGCGGTGCTGTTGGTAACTCTGTTATGGCTGCTGCTCAGGAAAAGGGCAAAAAGGTAATCGGTGTTGACGTTGACCAGAGCTATGAATCTGAGACAGTTATCACGTCTGCCATGAAGCAGCTTTCCGTATCTGTATACGACGGTGTAAAAGCTTTCTATGACAACAAGTTCCCAGGCGGCGAGACAAGTATCTTCTCCGCTAAGAATAACGGTATCGGCCTTCCGATGGAAACTTCCAAGTTCACCAAATTCACAAAAGAAGATTACGAAAAAATCTTCACTGAATTAAAGGATGGCAAAGTAACCCTGGTACAGCCTTCTGAAGATAACAACGATCCAAACAAAGACTTAAAGCTTGAAAAAACAAAGATTAACTTTGTAGAATAATCCGCGGGGATAGTGCCCTCCGGGCATACCACGATGTCAGAATTCTGACATAAAAAAGGAAAGGAGATGCCGTTTGATTCACCAGTCAGTAAAGATCTGGTCTCTTACGGCATCTTCTTTTTGCTTTATAACTTTATTAACCGGGTACCGGGTCCCATAGATAGGTACCGTAGTAAGGGGGATTTTATGGACTACATTATTGAGATGCTTCATATCACAAAAGAATTTCCCGGTATTATCGCCAATGATGACATTACACTACAGTTAAAAAAAGGCGAGATACACGCCCTCCTCGGAGAAAATGGAGCAGGCAAATCAACTCTTATGAGTGTATTATTCGGATTATATCAGCCAGAAAAAGGCTCAATCCGGGTTCGTGGTAATGAAGAAAAAATCACTGGTCCGCTGGATGCCAATGCACTTGGTATCGGCATGGTGCACCAGCATTTTAAGCTGGTAGAGAATTTCACTGTCCTGCAGAATATCGTACTGGGCATGGAGATGACAAGACGGGGCTTTTTGAAGATGGATGATGCCCGCAAAAAAGTAATGGAATTAAGTGAAAAATACAAACTGTTCGTAGACCCTGATGCGCTGATATCCGATATTACCGTAGGTATGCAGCAAAGGGTTGAAATCTTAAAAATGCTGTATCGTGATAATGAAATCATGATATTTGATGAACCGACCGCAGTCCTGACTCCTCAGGAAATTGATGAACTGATGCAGATCATGCGGGATCTGGTAAAGGAAGGGAAGTCCATACTGTTCATCACACACAAGCTCAATGAAATCAAGGCGGTAGCAGACCGCTGTTCCGTCCTGCGCCGCGGTAAATATATTGGAACCGTAGATGTTGCCGATACTACGCGGGAAGAGATGTCAGAGATGATGGTTGGCCGTAAGGTAAACTTAACCATTAGTAAAAAGGCGTCCGAGCCTGGTGAAGTAGTTCTGGAAGTAAAAGATTTATCTGTAGAAGCCAAACGGGAAGGACAAACCAAAAAGCTGGTTCATGATGTGTCATTTCAGGTAAGAAGAGGTGAGATTGTCTGTATCGCCGGTATTGACGGCAATGGACAGACAGAGCTGGTTCATGCAATCACCGGTATTTCGGATCCCAGCTCCGGTACTGTCACCATTAACGGCGAGGATATGACGAAAAAAAGTATCCGCTATAAAAATACCCATGGTCTCTCCCACATCCCCGAAGACCGTCATAAACATGGTCTGGTACTGGAATACAATCTGGCATACAACCTGGTTCTCCAGCAGTATTTTGACAAAGAATTTCAGAGTGGCACATTTTTAAAGAATGACCAGATCTATGACTATGCACAAAAACTGATTGAAAATTATGATATTCGAAGCAGTGAAGGGGCATTTACCACGACCCGCAGCATGTCCGGCGGCAATCAGCAGAAAGCTATCGTTGCAAGAGAAATCTCCAAAGGTCCCGATATTCTCCTTGCAGTTCAGCCTACCAGAGGCCTGGATGTCGGTGCCATTGAATACATTCACAACCAGTTGGTAAAACAGCGTGATGCAGGTGCCGCAATTTTACTGGTATCTCTGGAATTAGATGAAGTTATGAATTTAAGCGACCGGATTTTAGTCATGTTTGAAGGCGGAATCGTTGCTGACTTAGACCCTGAGAACATTACCGTTCAGGAATTAGGTCTTTATATGGCAGGCGCTAAGAAAGAAGGTGGCACACTATGAAACCGAAACAGATAAAAGATCATACAGGCATCCTCTCTTCCATATTCGCGATTATTCTGGGACTCATTGTAGGGCTGATTATCTTGTTTCTGTGTAATCCAGAACAGGCACTTCCCGGATTCGCTACGATTCTGAGCGGAGCCTTCACCCACGGAGCCAAAGGTGTGGGTCAGGTATTTTATTATGCCACACCGATTATTCTTACCGGTCTTTCTGTTGGTTTTGCATTTAAAACCGGACTTTTTAACATCGGTACTCCCGGCCAGTTTATCATTGGAGGCTTCGGAGCGGTTTATGTAGGCATTCTCTGGACCTCTCTCGGTCCGGCTCACTGGATTGTAGCTCTTGCAGCAAGTGTAATCCTTGGTGCTTTATGGGGGCTGGTACCAGGTATTTTAAAAGCGTACTATAATGTAAATGAGGTTATCGCCTCTATTATGATGAACTATATTGGTATGTATCTGGTAAACTGGATTACGAAAAGCTATAAGCCGCTGTTTAACAATTTAAGGAACGAATCCAAGAATGTGGCGAATACCGCTAATATCCCTAAGATGGGTCTGGATAAGATTTTCCCGGGTTCCAGCGTTAACGGGGGAATTATCATTGCGATTCTGGTGGTAATCCTTATATGGGTTATTTTAAATAAGACCACATTTGGGTATGAGTTAAAAGCAGTGGGCTTTAACCGTGACGCCAGCAAATATGCAGGAATCAATGAAAAGAAAAGCATTATTCTTTCCATGGTAATCGCCGGTGCCATTGCAGGACTTGCAGGAGGTCTTTTATTCCTTGCAGGAACCGGAAAGCATATCGAGATTAAAGACGTACTTCCTTCCGAAGGATTTACAGGTATTTCTGTTGCACTCCTTGGTCTCAACAACCCCATCGGCGTTCTGTTCTCCGGTATCTTCATTGCATACCTGACAGCCGGCGGCTTTTACTTACAGCTGTTTGAGTTCTCCACAGAAATCATTGATATAATCGTTGCAGTTATTATCTATTTCAGCGCATTTGCCCTGATGGTAAAAATTATCATGTCAAAGTTCGTTGGACAGAAAAATGGAAAAACTGACGAAACTGAGAAAGGAGGAAAGAAATCATGAGTGTCATTTATTTTATTTTTCAGCAGACCATGTATTTCATGATTCCTCTCATGATCGTTGCACTTGGAGCCATGTTTTCCGAGCGAAGCGGTATTATAAACATCGCTTTGGAAGGTATTATGACCATGGGAGCGTTTACCGGTATCCTGTTTTTAAATTTTACAGGTAAAAATATGAGCGGGCAGCTTCAGCTGATTATCGCCATATTAGTATCCATGGGCACCGGAATGATCTTCTCTTTGTTCCATGCTTATGCATCCATTAACATGAAATCAAACCAGGTTATCAGTGGTACTGCTCTTAATATGTTCGCTCCTGCTTTTGCAGTATTCGTAGCCCGTGTTATCCAGGGTGTTCAGCAGGTTCCATTTAACAATACCTTCCGTATCACCTCGGTTCCTGTACTTGGCAGTATCCCATTTATCGGACCGCTTTTATTCCAGAACGCCTATATTACCACCTACGTGGGAATTTTAATCTTTGTATTATCTGCCGTTGTGCTTTACCGCACACGATTTGGCTTAAGGCTTCGGGCATGCGGAGAACACCCACAGGCAGCGGATTCTGCGGGAATTAATGTTTACCGTATGCAGTATGCCGGAGTATTAATCTCCGGTGCTCTGGGAGGTCTGGGAGGTCTGGTATTTGTAGTTCCTACTTCCACCAACTTTAATGCAGATGTGGCAGGTTACGGTTTCCTGGCATTGGCGGTATTAATCTTTGGTCAGTGGAAGCCAGTCAATATTATGCTGTGTTCCCTCTTCTTCGGACTGATGAAAGCGGTGGCTTCCTCTTATTCCGGAATTCCATTTTTAAGTGCTCTTGGAATTCCAAGTTACTTCTACAAAATGGTTCCTTATATCATTACATTAATTGTGTTGGTATTTACCTCAAGAAATTCCCAGGCTCCAAAAGCGGAAGGAATTCCATACGACAAAGGTCAGAGATAACAAATACGCCGCAGGACAGGATAAATCAACTGGATTTTCCGCCTGCGGCTTTTTTCTTTGTCTGATCCGGTGTCACTGAACGATCACGGTACCATATAATACATTACTAAAATGAAAAGAGTGATGCTTCAATGTCCGACTGTAATTCGTTTTGTAACTCCACCTGTAATGAACGCTCCTATTATTCCTGGGATGCCAGCGACTACGGGCCTTCACCTCTCATTCTTAATATCAATCATGATACATTAAGAAATCCTTCCTTTCGAACCACAAGATGGACAGGAGAACATATGCAGCTTACTTTTATGAGTATTCCTGTAGGGTATGACATAGGTACAGAAAATCACCCCAGCCAGGATCAGTATATTTGCATTGTAGATGGAGATGGAATCATTTACATGGGCGATAGTCCATATGACCTTTTATATTCCCACCCGCTTGATAACGGCTGTGCAGTTTTAATTCCAGCCAATACCTGGCACAATGTGATTAATACCGGTGACAGGCCCCTAAAAATCTATTGTATCTATGCACCAATTGTGCATCTGCCGGAAACGGTACACTGGACCAAACGTGACTCGGATTTGGAGAAGTGAAGGCAAAAAAATCCGGAAGAAAATCTTGCAAACGATTTTCTTCCGGATTCTGTTATTAAAAATGGAACTTATCTTCGAAGTAGCTTTTAAGCTCTGCTATTGGAACTCTTACCTGATCCATGGTATCACGGTCACGAACGGTTACTGCGTGATCTTCTTCTGAATCAAAGTCATAGGTAATGCAGAACGGTGTACCGATCTCATCCTGTCTTCTATAACGTTTACCAATGTTTCCTCTGTCATCAAATTCACAATTATAATATTTGCGCAGTTCACCAAATACTTTTTCTGCACCTTCATTTAATTTCTTGGATAATGGAAGAACACCAATCTTAACCGGTGCGATTGCTGGATGGAAACGAAGTACGGTTCGTACATCACCTTCTGCAATCTCTTCTTCATCGTAAGCAGCACAAAGGAAAGCAAGTGTTACACGGTCAGCTCCAAGAGAAGGCTCGATTACATATGGAATATAACGCTCTTTCTTCTCATCATCAAAATAGGTTAAGTCCTGTCCAGATGTATTCTGATGCTGGGTTAAGTCATAATCGGTTCTGTCTGCAATTCCCCATAATTCACCCCAGCCAAATGGGAATAAAAATTCGATATCAGAGGTTGCTTTGCTGTAGAAAGAAAGTTCTTCCTTCTCATGATCTCTGACACGCATCTCATCCTCTTTCATGCCTAAGTTCTTTAACCAGCTGACGCAAAATTCTTTCCAATAAGCAAACCATTCTAAATCTGTATCCGGCTCACAGAAGAACTCCAGCTCCATCTGCTCAAATTCTCTGGTACGGAATGTAAAGTTACCAGGCGTAATCTCATTACGGAAGGATTTACCAATCTGTCCGATTCCGAAAGGAATCTTCTTACGGGAAGTTCTCTGTACATTCTTAAAGTTTACAAAAATACCCTGTGCAGTCTCTGGTCTTAAATAAACCGTATTCTTTGCATCTTCGGTAACTCCCTGAAAGGTCTTGAACATTAAGTTAAACTGACGAATGTCGGTAAAGTCATGTTTTCCACAGCTTGGGCAGCAGATATTTTTTTCATCGATGTACTGTTTCATCTCTTCCTGAGACCATGCGTCAACAGAACCTTCTATGGTGATTCCATGTTCGCCCATGTAATCCTCAATCAGTTTATCTGCGCGGAAACGTTCCTTACATGCCTTGCAGTCCATGAGAGGGTCGGAAAAACCGCCTAAATGGCCGGAAGCGATCCAGGTCTGGGAATTCATCAGGATCGCGCAGTCCACACCTACGTTATATGGACTTTCCTGTATGAACTTCTGCCACCAGGCTTTCTTAACATTGTTCTTTAATTCCACTCCCAGATTGCCGTAATCCCAGGTATTTGCAAGACCTCCGTATATTTCAGAACCTGGATATACGAATCCTCTTGACTTTGCCAGTCCCACTATCTTTTCCATTGTCTTTTCCATGATCTTAACCTCTCTTATTTAAAAATAATGTAGCTTTTTCCCTTTGTTGTCTGTACAGTATGACTGTCCTTTATCACCACATTGTCGGATACAAACAGAATCTTTCCCTGGGTCTGTATGGTAACGGGATTGGCTGATGTTACAACAACCGCCTGGCTTGTTCCTTTTTTGGATACTGCCTTATCATCCGCTTTTTTACCATCTGAAGCTTTTATAAAGGTTACTTTTTCTGATTGACTCTGACTATAAAGTTCAGACAGCTTATTTACCACAATGGATTCTACCAGATTGGCTTTATCTTCATACTGGGTTGTAAATCCAATCAATGCCTCAGCAGAAGCGTAATGGAACACCATCTTGGCCGTTCCTTTATCCAGTGTGCAGGAGTCTAAGGTGACCTGATTCTGCCCGTTGGCTCCGTTATACTGAGAAACTGCCTCTTCCAGAAATGCTTTCAGTTCATCCCCATTATAATAGTCCTGCTGCGCATAAGATTCCACCGTTGCAGTCTGAAGGGTTCCTTCTTCTGTTACAAAGATTCTGCTGCTCTCTGAATTTAAGGTGCTGCTGCTGCCCTTCCCAAGACAGCCTGTCAGCATGCCTGCAGTCAGCAAAACAGCCAGAATTGCTTTCCTTTTCTTCATCCAATTTCCTCCTGCATTGGCACATATGAGAGCATTATACCAAATGCTGCCTTTCATTTCAATACTTAACTCCCCATCATCGTCTGCAAAATATCCAGAGAATGAAACTCACGGTCAACGTACCGCTTTTTATTGATTTCCACACAGCGGGAGAACTCTATGAGCACCGGTTCCGTCAGGGTAAAGGTATATAAATGCTCGATTGGGGAACCGATGACATACTCCCATGCATAGTTCGCCGAATCACTGACCTGCCGCGGCGGTTTCTCCGTATATTCCCCGTTTAATACCATGGCCTTCAGCTCGAAAATCCGCAGAACCAGCTGGTTATCTAAAGCAGGCTTTAACAGAGCCCGGACCGACTGATATAAAAGCTTTAAAAGTCCGGTCCCATCTATGTTTTCCCTGGAATAGTAATCGGTAAATTCCAGAAAATAAGAGCCATAGCAGGTACATTCCATATCAGCTGACAGTTCATCAAAATAATTGGAAATTTCCGCTGACTGAAGTGTGTAGGAATCCCTGCCGGCGTAAAGGGAAAACTGGCCAAAGGCAAAGGGCCTGCTCACCGCCATAAACGGATTGCCCGGCCTCCTTGCACCTCTGGCAAACGCGGTAATTTTCCCTCTTTCCCTGGTCAGTATCACAAGACGCTTATCCATCTCTCCTACTGGAGAAACCTTTAATACCATTCCTGTCAGTTTCTCTGTTTCCCTCAATGTCTACCACCGTTTTTAAATATCCTTCTGGCTATACCCATAATTTTTCATATACAATTCACTGTCACGCCACTCTTTGCGAACCTTGACCCAAAGCTGTAAATTCACCTTCATTTCCAGCTGGGATTCGATCTCTCTTCGTGCTGCGCTTCCAATTCTTTTTAACATGGCGCCGCCTTTTCCGATGATGATTCCCTTATGGGATTCCCGCTCACAGATAATATTGGCTTCGATATCCATGATTGCGTTGTCCCGTTCCTTCATTTTCTCTACTGTTACTGCAATTCCGTGTGGAATCTCATCGTTTAAAAGCCGGAGCGCCTTTTCTCTGATCAGTTCTGCAGTAATCTGACGCATGGGCTGGTCAGTCACCGTGTCTTCGTCGTAATACTGGGGACCTTCCGGAAGATATTTATAAATCAGATCCAGCATTAAATCCGTATTCTTATCCTTTAAGGCAGATACCGGAACGATCTCTGCAAACTTGCAGATATCTTTATAAGCGTTTATAAATGTGAGAATCTGTTCCTGGTTCTTCACCGTATCAATCTTATTAATGACTAAAATTACCGGTGTTTTTACCTGGTTTAACTGCTCGGCGATATGCTGCTCTCCTGCACCGATAAAGGTGGAGGGCTCCACCAGCCACAGAACTACATCCACTTCCTTTAACGTATGCTCTGCCACGCTTACCATATACTCTCCCAGCTTGTTTTTCGCCTTGTGGATTCCCGGAGTATCATGGAATATAATCTGCCCCCTGTCATCCGTATATACGGTCTGAATCTTGTTTCTTGTTGTCTGCGGCTTGTCAGAAGTAATGGCAATCTTCTGCCCGATTAAATGATTCATCAGAGTAGATTTTCCCACATTTGGGCGCCCGATTAAAGAAACGAAGCCAGATTTATAATTTTGATCCATATAGATTCTCCTTTGTGTTATGAGTGGAATAAGTTCTTTGTCTCTGCAAACATAGAGCTTTCCGCTGCGATTTTTTCTTCATTGCCGATGACACAGAGACTGCCGGTGCTTAATACCGCTTTTACGATAGGAGCCAGTCTTTTAATATCTTCCTGTGATGCATTTAATACTTCTTCCCGCTCTTTTTCCATCATTTCCCTGGTCACACCTGATAAATATGCGGACAAACCGCGGTTTCCTTTGGTAGATGGCGGATAGGGGACATCCATATCACTGATGGTTCCGATTACGTATTTGGTCATATCCCGGTCTTCCACCTGGAAGTTCTCTAAATATTCCACCACGCCTTCGTAGATCCGGTTTGTTTCTTTTAAATTAGGATCCCGGTAAGAGGCAAAATAGCCTTCGCCGGAACGCCCGAATCCGCTCATGCAGCCGTAAGCGCCTCCCTTGACTCTCAGATTGATCCAAAGATAGTCATAGCTTAAAATAACTTTTAATATCTTTAATGCTCCGGTATATTCCATACCAGTGCCTGCAAAGGTCCCGCACCTTGCCACATAGTTAACCTGGGAAGCGGTGGTGAAGCCTTCGTTTCTGTTTCCTGACGGGTAGAGAAAGGAATACCGTTTTTCATCTCCAGCAGGCAGCCCATCCGTCAGCTTTTTCATTGCATCAGGCAGAAGGGCATAACCTTCTTTGTCTGCTGTATAGCTGACCAGCATATTGCCGGTTGTAAAAAGCTTTTTCACCACAGACTGAAATCTGGCAATAAAAGTTTTCTTATCAGCCGGATATTCTTTATCCAGCTTTTCCAAAAATTCATAATAACCGATTCCTCCGGTTATATCATTAAAGTAGGCTGCTGAGGAGAAATAGGATGTGGCTCTTGCCACTGCCGCCGAATGGCAGGCTCCTTCCAGTTTCATTCTTGCTCTGGATCTGGTTTCGCTGATTACCTCTCCTACCCGCTTTTCATCATCTAAAAGAGAACGGGTCAGTATTTCATTTAAAATAGAAAATCCGAAATCAATTTTTTCATAGAGCACTCTGGCACTTGCCATGAAGTAGCCTTTAAACTGACCTCTGTTTTGTAAATCAGGATAAGAGGTAACGCTGAAGCTGACACCGCCGCTGTTTAAATGAATCTCGCTGGCTAAATCTCCGTAAGTGTAATTCTCCGTATTCACATATCCAAGCAGGGATTTTAAAAATCCTACATAAGGTAAATCCTCCATCGGCAGAACCGATGTATCAAACAGCACTTTCAGGTAACCAATACCGGAGCTGAACATCTCATGATGAAGCACCTTGACTCCATTGACATCCTTCTCCTCCCAGATAATCTCCTCTGGCTGTCTGCTGATATCTTCTCTGGCAAGCATGGGGATCTTTTCCAAGTCTTCCTGGGGAGACGGGTTTTCCTGATATTCCCTTAACGCTTTTGTCTGAATGATTAACCTGTTAATCTCTTCTTCGGATAGAGATGCCTTATATTCTGCAAGCTTTCCTGCTGTTTTTCTGTCTTCTTCTGCTGTTAAGTTCTTTTTCGGGCTGACGGTCAGTACTGCCTCAAAGGGATTATCTAACAGATACTCTCTGATAAGCTGCTCAAAATAACCGTCATCCACTACTTTCTTTAAATAATCAAAGGTGGCCTGATACTGTAAGTGCATCATGGGATCCCCATCATAAAGCCAGCTGTCCATACACTGAAGTCCATACATCAGCCCTTTTGGTGCGGAACCGTAATCTGCTTCCCGATAACGGAATTCATAGTAATTCATGCCTGCCTTTAAACTCTTTTTGTTAATTCCCTCATCTGCCAGCTTTCTTAAGGTTCCCTTTACAACTGCAAGGAACTCTCCCAGCTGCTCTTTATTGGCATTCTTTGCAATCACCGTAAAATACGGCTGCAAAATTCCACTGTCGTATCCACCAAGAATATCCTGGCCAATTCCTGCATCAATCAGTGCCTGCTTTAAAGGAGCGCCTGGTGCATCTAAAAGGGTATACTCAAGAATCTGGAATGCCACATATAGTTTGGGATCTAAATCGGTACCCACTACGGTGTTGATGGAAAGATAGGTAGCGTTTTCTTCGGATTCCCCTTCTGTTATGGAATAGTAAGTTTCTTCCTGCACTGGATGTTCAAACGGTTTCTGTCTTTCAATTCTGGAATCAACCTCTGCCTGATCATAATGGCTTAAATACTCACGATCCAGCCATGTGAGCTTTTCTTCCATATCCATATCGCCGTAAAGGTAAATATAACTGTTTGAGGGGTGATAATACTTTCTGTGGAAATTTAAAAATTCCTCATATGTGAGATCCGGGATAAAGGATGGATCTCCGCCGGATTCCTGACCATAGCAGTTATCCGGGAAAAGTACCTTTCTTGTAAAACGGTCAAGAACTTCTTCCGGAGAGGAAAAAGCACCTTTCATTTCATTGTAAACCACTCCGTTGTAAATTAAATCGGAGTCTTTATCTTCCAGCTCATAATGCCAGCCTTCCTGCATAAAGATCTTCTCTTCTTTATAAATGTTTGGATGAAGTACTGCATCCATATAGACATTCATCAGGTTATGAAAATCCTTTTCATTGCAGCTGGCAACCGGGTATACGGTTTTATCCGGATAAGTCATGGCATTTAAAAATGTGTTAAGGGAGCCTTTTACCAATTCCACAAAAGGATCTTTTACAGGGAACTGATCAGAACCGCATAAAACGCTGTGTTCCAGAATGTGCGCCACTCCGGTGCTGTCCTTAGGAGGCGTCCTGAATCCAATGTTAAATACCTTATTATCATCGTCGCATGGTATAATGAAAATTCTGGCTCCGCTTTTCTTATGATGGAGTACGCAACCTGTGGCGTTTAACTCCGCAATTTCTTTTTCCTCCACAACCTCATAGGCTGCAAGTTTCTTTAATTGATTCATATATGATTTTTTCCTCCTGCAAATTCTGTATTAATTACATATTGCCCACTAATTTGTCTTTTAATATAGCCGCGCATTCCCTGACGCAAAAATGTAGAAAAAGAACAGGATCGGATCCGCAGGATATTCCATAAATATCAGGAATGCCCCATTTTTTAGCAATTTGTTGAGCCCTAAATACATGAAAATCACTGGTCAGCACACCTACTCTTATGGGTTTATCGGGCACCTCTACAAATGCCCCTGGAACCACAATTCCCGGGCTGTTTAACCGGTTGGCCTTTTTCCTTGCCTGGTCCTCTTCAATCGCTACACGGCTGTAAGCAATATTCTCAACCGTACTGTAAGAACGTGTTTCTAAAATAAGCTGTTCTTCTTTTACCCCATTATAAATCAGATAATCTCTCATGGCCTCGGCCTCGGCAACCGGCTCATCTTCTCCTTTGGCACCGGATAAAATGAGAATCGTACCGGGGTTCTTATCCACATATTCCACCGCCTTATCCAGACGTTTTTTTAAGGATTTTGTAATTCCTGTCTCCTTTACTTTTGCCCCCAGAACGATCACATAGTCCAGATTCGAAGTATCACGGACAGCCACACCTGTAAATACAAGAATCTCAACCACAGCAAATACTAAAATACCGGTGCAGCACATGGTGGCAGCTGAAACCGGAACCCACAAAGGCACCTTATCCTTATGCTTTATATAGGTTTCCCATCCTCCTGCCAATAACATGCATATGGCGGCGAAAAACAGCCAGATCAGGGAAAAAGATGTGGTTATACCGGAATAAACCACAATTACAATATAATAAATGACACATATAACAGCTATCAGCCACAAAATCCATATCATACGTAAGCCTCCGCTCTGTCAGCTTCTATTTTATTTAAACTGATTTAGACATTCTATAGCATACCACAATATGGCAGTTTCTACAACAACCACCCGGATTTGCCAGAAAAGAAAAACACCATCCGGCAGTTACCTGCCATGCCGGACAGTGCTTAAAATCTTATTTATTTTATTCCATTTCACTTCTGCGAAGAATATCATATGGTTCCAACTGTTCATCAAGTTCCACAAAAAGGATCTGTCTTGAATGAGGTGCACTTTCCTGCGCCTCCCCGTCTTCATTCCAGATACCTTTCACCGTTACTTCCAGATTTCTTCCGTCAGGCTTCATCACCTCAATGGTTTCTCCCACAGTAAATTTATTCTTCTGCTCGATTCTTGCAAACCCTCTTTCATCAACAGCTTCAACCGTTCCTAAATAGGTGTAGTTTTTTACATAGGTGTTGTTGTCATAAATCTGAGTGGTTTCATCGGGCTTGCCGAAATAAAAACCGGTTGTAAACTCTCTGTAGGTACATTTTCCGATTTCAGAACGGTACCAGTCCATATTAGCTTTATAAAGTTCAGGATCTTTGTTGTAATCATCAATGGCTTTCCGGTAAGTTCTTGCCACTGTTGCCACATAAAGTGCGGTTTTCATACGTCCTTCTATCTTAAAGCTGTCAATTCCTGCATCCATCATCTCCGGAATATACTCAATCATGCATAAGTCCTTGGAATTAAAGATGTAAGTACCCCGCTCATTTTCATAAACCGGCATATACTCCCCCGGGCGCTTTTCTTCCACAATGGAGTATTTCCATCTGCATGGATGAGTGCAGGCTCCCTGGTTTGCATCTCTGCCTGTCATATAATTGCTCAGCAGACAACGGCCGGAATAGGACATACACATGGCTCCGTGTATAAAGCTTTCGATCTCTAAATCTTCCGGAATCTTTCCCCGGATTTCTTTAATCTCTGCAAGGGACAGTTCTCTGGCTGATACCACACGTTTTGCTCCCAGCTGATGCCAGAACAGATAAGTTCCGTAATTTGTATTGTTGGCCTGGGTGCTGATATGAAGCTCCATATCCGGAATCACCCGTTTTGCAATGGCAAATACACCCGGATCGGAAATAATCACCGCATCCGGTTTTATTTCTTTTAATTCGTTAAAATATTCCTCTACTCCGGAAAGATCATCGTTGTGAGCCAGTATATTGGCTGTAATATAAACTTTTACCCCATGTTTGTGGGCAAAGGCAATTCCTTCCCGGATATCATCATTTGTGAAGTTTTTTGCCTTGGCACGCAGTCCAAAGGCTTCTCCTCCGATATAAACAGCATCTGCACCGTAAATGACTGCGGTTTTTAACACTTCCAGGCTGCCTGCCGGAATCAAAAGTTCGGTCTTTCTCATGAAACTCCTCTCTCGTACTTCTCTTTTAAAATGCTGACGGTAATTCCGTCTCCAATTGGAACCACCGATGTAATAAGCTGGTCACAATGCTTTAATTCAAACAGATATTCCCGCATCCGGGTATGAATGGTCCGGTTGCGCCGCTCTACTGCATAGCGGGATTCTATTATATCCCCATCCTGAAGAACATTGTCTGAAATCAGCATTCCGCCTGGCCTTAAAAGTTCAAGAATTCTGGGAAGCCAGATTAAATACTGGCCCTTGGCGGCATCTAAAAAGACAAGGTCAAAGGGGCCGCTAAGCCCCTCTAATACCTCCTCTGCGTCCCCTTCATACAGGGTAATCCGATCCGTTTCTCCAGCTTTTTCAAAGTTCGACTTCGCCTGGGGAATTCTTTTCTCGTATTTTTCTATGGTAGTGATATGGCAGTTACGGGGCATAACCTCCGCCATCAAAAGGGCAGAATATCCAACCGCTGTTCCCACCTCCAATATGGCCTGTGGCTGCATGGCGGCAGTCATTGTCTGTAAAAAAGCGGCGGTTTCTTCCCGGATTACCGGAACCCCTTCTAGTCTTGCCTTTTCTCCAATCTCTGTAAGAAGACCGTTTCGGTCTGTCTCCAGAGATTTAATATATTCCGTTATCCTGTCGTTAACAATCATTGTTTATCTTTCTTTTCCTCCGTATTATCATTCATCATCTGAAGGATCTCCTTGGAGGTCATGGAAGTATTAAAGGTATAGATACCCGGATTCACCTTATAATCAAAGAACTCGGCCTGTATGATAAAGGAATATTCATTGGCAATTAAGCCACTTCCCTTTAAAAGTCTGGCTACACGCGCAGCTGATGAACCCTTTTCCACAGTAATATTCTTATCCTGGCCGGGTTTTTGTTCAACTGCGGAGGCATAGAATATCTCATGACCAAAATCATAGCCTCTGGTCACACCTTCATACAGCAGCATTACGACCAGTGCAAAAATGATAAGTCTGGAGGATATGGCTATGATCGCTCCTGTTATTTTATTTATCTCATTCGTTGTCCGGCTCATAACGATCCATTCCTTTCGCCTTAAAGGCAGGAGTTTAATAAAACTCCTACACCTCCATAATGATCGGCAGAATCATGGGATTACGCTTCATACGCTTCCAAAGGAAATCGCTTAAGCTGTCCCGGATAATATTCTTGATTTTACCCCAGTCGTTGATTTTGCGTTCCAGGCAGTCCTGAACTGCATCATTTACAATGGCTCTTGCCTCTTCCATCAGATCCTCAGATTCTCTTACATATACAAATCCTCTGGATACAATGTCTGGTCCTGCAAGTAGCTGATTGGAGTATTTCTCCAGAGTCAGCACAACCACGATAATTCCGTTCTGTGCCAGATTCTGTCTGTCTCTTAATACGATATTACCTACATCACCTACTCCAAGTCCGTCTACCAGGATACCTCCGGACTGAACATGATCTACTACTTTCCAGGATTCTGATCCCAGCTCCACTACGTCACCGGAAGACATGATGATTACGTTCTCTTTTGGAATACCCATGGACTGAACCACACTCTTTTGTGCAATTAAGTGGCGGTATTCTCCATGTACCGGAATAGCGTACTGAGGACGAACCAGGGCATACATAAGCTTAATTTCTTCCTGACATGCGTGTCCGGATACATGGGTATCTTCGCAAATTACCTCAGCACCCTTCATGGAAAGCTCGTTTACTACCTTGGAAACTGCTTTTTCATTGCCAGGAATCGGGTTAGAGCTTAATATAATTACGTCATTTGGCTTAATAGAAATCTTCTTATGAGTACTTCCAGCCATACGGGAAAGAGCTGCCATGGATTCTCCCTGGCTTCCCGTAGTGATCAGCACGGTCTGCTCATCGGGATAATTCTTCAGCTGATCAATGTCAATTAATGTGCCTTCCGGGATATCAATGTAACCCAGTTCACTGGCCGTTCCAATTACATTAACCATACTTCTTCCTTCTACTACAACTTTACGCCCGTTCTTGGCAGCGGAATTGATTACCTGCTGCACACGGTCCACGTTGGATGCAAAAGTTGCCACTATGATACGGTTATTCTTATGATCCGCAAATATATTATCAAAGGTCTTTCCAACCGTCTTTTCCGACTGGGTAAAGCCTGGTCTCATGGCATTGGTACTGTCACACATGAGGGCAAGCACGCCTTTTTTTCCAAGTTCTGCAAAACGCTCTAAATCTGCCGGTTCTCCAAATACAGGAGTATAGTCAATCTTAAAGTCTCCAGTATGAAGAATCACACCTGCCGGTGAGAAAATAGCGAGGGCAGATGCATCGGCGATGCTGTGGTTTGTCTTGATGAATTCAATACGGAAGCAGCCTAAATTAATGGACTGTCCATGTTTAATCACCTTTCTCTTGGTGTTTTTCAAAAGATTATGTTCTTTTAATTTGTTCTCGATTAATGCAATGGTCAGTTTGGTACCATAAACCGGCACATTGATCTCTTTTAAAATATAAGGGAGCGCACCGATATGATCCTCGTGACCATGGGTGATGACAAATCCCTTTACTTTGTTAATATTTTGTTTCAGATAGGAAACATCCGGTATTACCAGGTCGATTCCAAGCATATCATCTGTGGGAAATGCCAGTCCGCAGTCCACAACAATGATGCTGTCCTCGTATTCAAAAGCAGTGATATTCATACCAATCTGCTCCATTCCTCCTAAGGGAATGATTTTTACTTTCGCGTTGCTGTCTTGTTTCTTCAATCTTTTACCTCCGTTTTATTATTTCCCGTCCTGATCTTCTTCCATTTTTTCCCGGCATTCCCTGCAGTACCCGTGAAGTTTCACTTCATGATCTGTTACCATAAACCCCTCTGTATCAAGAAGTGCCTGTTCCAGAGTATCTAAAAGGTCACCTTTAAAGGAAAATACTTTTTGGCATCGGCTGCAAATGGCATGGTGGTGGTGGTGTCCGGACTCACGATTAAAGCCCCCCAGTTCGTAGCGGGCAAATCCATCATCAAAGCTGACCTTATCAATCACTGACAAATCCACCAGCACCTGCACAGTCCTGTAAATCGTGGCAAGTCCGATCTCCGGGCAGCTCTGTCTGGCCAGATCATAAATCTCCTCTGCAGTCAGATGTTCTCCCGGACGCTCAGCCATGAGTTCCAGAACCAGCATACGCTGATTGGTCACCTTGAGTCCTTTTTTTCGAAGCATATCTTTAAAAACTTCCTGTTCCATACAACAGTCCCTCAATCACTTACCATCATTTTTCAATATCCACATCCGCTCCGTCAAGCAGTTCGGAAAATATTTTAAATAAATAATCTATCTCGTTATCATCCTCAACAAACTCATACAAAGCTTCTTCTTCATTCTGCTTTGACATGTCTTTTAAGATGTAACATTCTCCTTCTTCGTCCTCATCTGTGGAATCAGTTACCAACAGATAATTCATACCATTAATTCTGGTTTCTTCTAACACATAAAAAATAATTTCTTCCCCTTCGTCATTGGTCAGGGTAATTTTTCTCTCTTCACTGTTCATTGCCTGTCTCCCGTTTTAAACTGTCTAAATATCCCTGCAGAATCAATCCTGCTGCCACCTTGTCAATGACTGCTTTCCGGTTTTCCCGTCTCACACCGCTCTCCATCAAAATTCTTTCAGAAGCGGCCGTAGTCAGTCTCTCATCCCATAAAACCACAGGAAGTCCTGTCCGGCGTTCCAGCATATCTTTAAATTCCTCAGTCTTCTTAGCTCTGTCTCCAGCCGTGTTATTCATATTCTTAGGATAACCCAAAACAATGGTTTCAATCTCATAATCCTGAATCAGTTCCTCAATCCGGGCACAGGTTCTTCTCAGTTTATTTTCTTCTTCTCTCGTAATTGTCTCCACACCCTGGGCAGTTATACCCAGTAGGTCGGAAACTGCAACTCCCACAGTCTTAGAACCAAAATCAAGTCCCATGATTCTCATATTTCCTCTTTCCTGTCCATGTTTTTTGGACATAAAGGTATGTTCGTTAGAACGCGCCTCTTTCCTGTCCATGCTTTTTGGACATAAAGGTATGTTCGTTATAACGCTCCTCTTTCCTGTCCATGCTTTTTGGACAACAAAACAAAGCTGGTTCGCAGCCAACTAGATAAAAACAAACTGCCAGACTCCGCCTCTTACCACTTCATCTGACAGCTGTAACGCATTGCAAAGGTCTTATAGAGTTGAAACCTACCCGACTGACACCAAATGGCGTCATTACTTTAACTTCGTATCAATATATACCCGCATCAGTTCTTCCAGAATCTCGTCCCGTTCCACTTTCATGATCAGACTTCTGGCATTCTTATGGCTGGTGATATAGGTAGGGTCACCTGACATAATATACCCCACAATCTGGTTAACCGGATTATAGCCTTTTTCTGTGAGGGCAATATAAACCTGTTCCAGTACCTGACTTACGTCCAGCTTATTTTCCTGGACTGCTTTAAAAAATTGTGTATTATGAATATCGCCCATGTTTCTCACGTCCTTTAACTGTTCTCCTTTATTTTAAACCATAATCATGGATTCGGCAAGCCAAAAATAATTTTTGTATCTTAACATTTTAAAAATATGATTTCATCTGTCAGCATTTTCCATAAAATTCCCTTTATCATCCTGCCTTTTATTCCTTCTTCAAAAGGGACTGCTGCTTTTAAATATTCTTTTGTATGACCAATCACGTAGCGCTTTCCATCTACCTCATATTCCTCTTCCATCAGCACTTCGGTCTGACTTCCCAAATGAGATTCCCGGTAAGAAAGTGACATTTCCCGTTCCAGAGTCAGAAGCTCACCGCTTCGTTTTGTTTTTACAGATTCCTGGATCTGATCCGGCATATCTGCCGCTCTGGTTCCGTTTCTGACCGAATATTTAAATACATGCATTTCATAAAACTGGAGTTTCTTTAAATATTCTCTGGTGGTTTCAAATTCAGCGTCGGTTTCCCCAGGAAACCCTACTATGATATCGGTTGTTATGGCAGGATTCTTAAATGCACTGCGAAGAAGCTCACATCCTGTTAAGTATTCTTTGGTGTTATATCTCCGGTTCATACGCTTTAACGTGGCATCACAGCCGCTCTGCAATGACAGGTGAAAATGAGGACATATCTTTTCCATCCCGGCTAGAGCTTTGGCAAATTCTTCTGTTATAATCCTTGGTTCCAGGGAACCCAGACGGATTCGTTTGATTTCCGGTATTTCATGTACTTTTATAATTAATTCCAGCAGGCCGATTCTCTCCTCTGCCGGAAAATCCATGCCGTAAGAGCTTAGATGAATTCCCGTTAAAACAGCTTCCTCATATCCCAGAGCCGCCAGCCGTGTGATCTCTTCCACCACTTCCTGGGGCTTTCTGCTTCTGACCCGCCCTCTGGTGTAAGGGATGATGCAGTAACTGCAGAACTGATTGCAGCCGTCCTGCACCTTTACAAACGCTCTGGTGTGATCACCGATCCTGCTGATGGAAAGGTTCTCATATTCAGCAGTATGACTAATGTCAATCACTGTTTCTTCCTCTGTGACTTTGTTCTGAGCAAAGTAATCCTCCAGAATGGAAACCAGCTCTGTCTTCTTATTATTTCCTATCACCAGATCGACTGCTTCGTCTTTTTTCAATTCTTCCCCTGCTGCCTGGACATAACATCCGGCTGCAATAACGACTGCACTGGGATTCATTTTCTTGGCACGATGAAGCATCTGCCTGGATTTACGGTCAGCAATGTTGGTTACAGAACAGGTGTTGATAATATAAACGTCTGCTCCCTCAGCAAACGGTACGATCTCATAGCCGGCGTTTTCCAAAAGCTGCTGCATTGCTTCTGTTTCATATGAATTTACCTTGCACCCAAGGTTATGCAGGGCTGCCTTTCTCATTTTATTTTCTCCTATCTAAATATTGCTTAAATTTTCAGTATTTTCATGTAAAATTACCATTGACTTTTATACAATAAATCAGTAGTATTGAAGTGAAAAAGGGGGCGGTTCCCTGATTAATAAAAGAGCTCACGCAAGGAGGTTTTTCACATGAAAACAGTTCGTATATCTTTAAATTCCATCGACAAAGTAAAATCTTTCGTAAATGACCTGACAAAATTTGATACAGACTTTGATCTTGTTTCCGGCAGATATGTGATCGATGCAAAATCCATTATGGGTATTTTCAGCCTGGATTTATCCAAGCCGATTGATTTAAATATTCATTCCGAAAGCGCTGTCGATGAAATCTTAAACATTTTATCTCCATATATTGTAGATTAACTTGATTAAGAGTTATTTGAGAAATGGGATCCGTCCTTTTAATAAGGAGCCGGACCCCATTTTTTCTTTAACACCAGACTTTTTCTACGGTACGAATGGCCGTCTCAACCAGCTCATCTATCTTTTCTTCCAGTTTTTCTTCTGAACGCTCAATCATTTTAATGCTTGGCTTCGTAACCGGGTGCTTTGCAACAAAGATGGTGCAGCAGTCCTCAAAAGGAAGTACAGAAGTCTCATAAGTTCCGATCTTTTCTGATACGTCAACAATCTCCTGCTTATCAAAACCGATTACCGGACGGAATACCGGAATTGTACAGACTGCATCAGTCGCTGCCAGTGACTGCATGGTCTGTGAAGCTACCTGTCCGATACTTTCTCCTGTAATTAATGCCTGTGCTCCTGATTCTCCTGCCAGATGCTCAGCAATCCGCATCATATATCGTCTCATGATGATTGTAAGTTCCTCATGAGGACATTTGTCATAAATATAGAGCTGAATGTCAGTGAAATTCACGATATGAAGGTGAACTGGTCCGGAATATCTGGAAACCAGCTTTGCAAGGTCAATGACCTTTTCCTTTGCCCGTTCGCTTGTATAGGGCGGAGCATGGAAATAGACTGCGTCAATTTTAACTCCCCGTTTTGCAATCATATAACCAGCTACCGGACTGTCGATTCCACCGGATAATAAAAGCATGGCTTTTCCGTTGGTTCCTACCGGCATTCCTCCCGGTCCCGGAATGATTTTGGAATAAATATTAATTTTATTTCTGACTTCTACATATAGCATAACTTCCGGCTTATGAACGTCAACCTTTGTGTCAGGAAATGTATGAAGAATCACTTCTCCCAAATCCCGGTTAATCTGTTCTGAGTTAACCGGATACCGTTTGTTTCCTCTTCTTGCATACACTTTAAATGTAAAATGCTTATCGTCATAATACTGGTCCACATAAGTTAAAACCTGCTGTTTTAAATCCTCATAACCATTGTCCTCCACCTGAACCATGGGGCAGATGGCTGCGATTCCGAATATGCGGCTTAATGATTCAACAACTTCATCAAAGTCAAATTCGGACTGGGCAGTGGCATAGATACGTCCTGATTCCTTGGAAACGATAAAATCTCCATCCAGCCTCTTTAATGCATGGCGGATGTGTGCTACAAGAGCATCCTCAAATAAGAAACGGTTTTTTCCTTTTACACCGATTTCTGCGTATTTAATTAAAAATGATTGATATTGCATCTGTTGTCCTTTCTTTTAAAAACCCGTTTAACCTCTCTGGTACCGCCTGAGTACAGGCAGCAGTTCCTTTAAGGTTTGTATGCAGTAGTCCACTTCTTCCCTTGTATTAAAAACTCCGAAACTAAATCTTAAGGTGGAATCCAAAAGTTCCGGTTTTATACCAATTCCTTTTAAGGTTCCGCTGACAGCCGGATGATTGGAGGAACAGGCAGAACCCGAAGATACATAGATCTCTTTTTCCTCCAGTGCGTGAAGGAGTACTTCGCTGCGGATTCCGGAAAAGCTGGCACTGACAATCTGTGGCGCCGACATTTCTCCTTTCAGGCTGTTTATGGTTACCCCGTCAATTTCTGACAGTCTGTCTATCAAATAATCCTTAAGCTCTGTAATTGCACGGATTTTCTCTCTGTGATTGGTATACATAAAGTTAGCGGCTGCAGATAAACCCGCAACACCCGGAACATTTTCCGTACCGGAACGCATACCTCTTTGCTGGCCTCCGCCATAAATCATAGGCCTTATTTTAACCCGTTTGTCAATGTAAAGAAAACCGATCCCTTTCGGGCCATGTATTTTGTGAGCGCTTACTGAGAGCAGGTCAATTCCCTGGCTCTTTGGCCGGATCAAAAGCTTCCCGTAAGCCTGTATGGCATCTACATGAAATAAGATGTTTGGATTTTTCTTTTTTATAATTTTAGAAATGGCTTCCACTGGTTCAATGGCGCCAATTTCATTGTTTACATACATGATGGAAACCAGAATCGTCTCAGGACAGATCGCTTCCTCCAGTTCTTCCAGGCTAATATGACCCTGTCCGTCAACGGAAAGATAGGTCACCCGAAATCCCTGCTCTTCCAAGTAGGCAAGAGGGTTGTATACGGAAGCGTGTTCAATTCCAGTACTGATAATATGGTTTCCTGCCCGTTTATTGGCCATGGCAGTTTCAATAATAGCCATATTGTTGGACTCGGAACCGCCGGATGTAAATACGATTTCCTTTGCAGCCACCTTTAAAGTTCCTGCTATGGTTTCGGCAGCTTCTTTGATATACCGTTCCGCGTCCAGTCCTTTTTTATGCCTGGCTGATGGATTTCCATAATCCTCCATCATTGTTTTTATTACAATCTCTTTCACCGGCTCCAGAACTTTGGTCGTTGCCGAATTATCAAAATATGCTTCCATTTATGTCATCTCCCTAAACGCTTTCCAACTGAAACCCAAGTACAGAAAGAACGAAAAGTCCCGCAGTTTCTGTGCGTAAAATACGTTTTCCCAGTGTAATTGTATGTGCGCCGTATGATTCTCCAAGTTCCACTTCCCCGTCTTCAAAGCCGCCTTCCGGACCAATAAAAATCCCAACTTTCATACCCTGTGTTATACGGGATACAATCTCCCTTGTGTGTACCATTCCTTCGGCATGTTCAAACGGAAGCAAAAGTATGTCAAATTCCTTTGCATATTCAAAGGCTTCCCGAAGAGTCTTCACACCAGTCACTTCCGGAATCAAAAGCCGTTTGGACTGCTTGGCTGCACTTTCAGAAACAGCCGCCCAGCGTTTGATTTTTGACTCCTCTTTCTTTTTATCAAGCTTCACTACAGCGCGCTTTGTTTCCACTGGAATGATCTTAAACACTCCAAGTTCAACTGCCTTTTGTATGATCAGCTCCATCTTATCGCTTTTGGGAAGTCCCTGAAATAAATAAATCTCCACAGGCAGCTCCGTACCGCCTTCCCGGATCTCTAATATCTTTGCCGAAACCTCATCGGAAGTAATGGACAGAATTTCACACAGGTAATCCTTATCCACTCCATTGCTAAGCAAAATTTCTTCTCCAGGTCCCATGCGCAAAACATTTTTTATATGGTTCACATCCGTACCAGTAATCCGGACTGTGGTCTCCCCAATCTGATCCTGTTGTACAAAAAAATGATACATTGTTTTCCTCTTTCCTGTCCATGTTCTTTGGACATAAAGGTATGTCCGCAGGACGTTCCTCTTTCCTGTCCATGTTCTTTGGACATAAAGGTATGTCTGCAGGACCTTCCTCTTTCCTGTCCATGTTCTTTGGACATAAAGGTATGTCCGCAGGACGCGAATCTATTTCTTTCTGACTGTCACAGAAACCCATTCTCCCTGATAAGTAACCTCCACCAGTTCAAAGGCATCGTTGGCAGCAAATGCCTGCTTTACAGCTTCTTCCTTCATATTAATGATACCGGAAGTAATAAAGACAGTTCCTTTCTTCATATGAACCGGAATTTCCTTCTGTAAAGGAATAATGACATCAGCAAGAATGTTGGCGACTACTACATCATATTTTTCAAAGCCTGCAGCTTCTTTTACTTCTTTGTCATTGATGATATTGCCTTTTAAAACCTTAAATTTCTCCGGATCTATGTGATTGGATTCCATATTTTCCATAACGGCAGTGATGGCATTTTCATCTAAGTCTGTTCCGAATACTTCACCTGCTCCAAGCTTAAGTGCTGTAATGCCAAGAATCCCGCTGCCGGTACCCACATCAAGAACAAGGTCACCTGGTTTCACATATTTTTTCAACTGACGAATGCAAAGCTGTGTGGTCTCATGCTGTCCTGTACCAAAGGCAGTACCGGGATCAATTTCGATCAGAAGTTTTTCTTTATGCTCTTCCGGGATTTCCTCCCAGGTTGGTTTAATTAGAATATCATCAACCGTAAATGGTTTAAAAAACTGTTTCCAGTTGTTAATCCAGTCTTTGTCCTCAGTCTCGCTGGTTTCAATGGTACGGGCTCCCAGGTCCGTAAAC
>SVDS01000075.1 GCA_015057715.1 Paenibacillaceae bacterium | reverse complement strand
TGGAAAATTAAATTTATTTAATTCAAAATTTGAGCTGGATCATAAGCCGATTGAAGAAGGGTGCCAGTGCCCCGCCTGCCGTTCCTACAGCAGAGCTTACATCAGGCATTTGTTAAAAGCAAAAGAAATGCTGGGCATGAGATTATGTGTCTTGCATAATCTGTATTTTTATAATACAATGATGGAAGAGATTCGCGAAGCAATCGAGAATCACCGTTATGGAGAGTATAAGGAGAGGAAACTGTCCGGCATGATGGCCGGTAGTTCCCAGGCATAAGGCCCCCTTTTAGGACAGGCAGACGGCAGATCGATATTTAAGGAGGAAACGGTTATGTTATTAGCAACAGGCGGTACAATGGGCATGGGTTTCTGGGTAATTTACATTGCAGTAATCTTTGGCTTCATGTATTTTATTGCGATCAGACCACAGAAGAAAGAGAAAAAAAGACAGCAGGAGATGTTCTCCAGTATTGCAGTCGGTGACAGTATATTAACCAGCAGCGGATTTTATGGAGTTATTATCGATATGACTGATGATACCGTTATCGTTGAATTCGGCAACAACAAAAACTGCAGAATTCCTATGCAGAAGTCACAAATTGCACAGGTTGAAAAGCCAGAAGCATAAAAATTATTACCCGGAAAAGGATTTCTTTTTCCGGGTTTTTTCTATACGGGGTTGACAGGTGCTTTCCTATGATATATACTTCAAAAGTAAACGGTTCAATAATGAACTATTGAAAGCGATGTAATAGCTGCCATAGTATACAGTGCGGAGATTTTCTCATATGATTTAGTAAGGGTGTTGTTATGAATGAGTCTATAACCAGTATGCCAGGAGAAAGAATGAGACAGGAAGAAGAGTGCTGTCTGGCATGTTTTGTAAAAATCGATAAGGTATACCAGAAACTGTGCAGCCAGTCTGTATCAGAATATGGTTTCACTCCCAATGAAATAGTAGTTATGATGTTTCTGGCAAATAGTGAGGGACTTAAAAGTGCTTCGGAGATTGCCCAGTATAGAAATATATCTAAGGGCCTGATCGCAAGATCTGTAGATTCTCTCAGTGAGAAAGGATATTTAACAGCAGACAGAGATAAAAATGACAGAAGGCTGGTCCGCCTCCAGCTTACGGAGAAAAGTGAGGAAATTGTGGAGCGGATCAGGCGGTGCAGGAAGGAATTTGTGGAAGAACTTCACAGGGACATTCCCGAAGAGGATCTTAAAATTCTTCACCGCACCGCGTCAATCATGAATCAGAATGTGGAGGGCTTTCTAAATAAATCCTCCGTCAAGACCGATGATCTGACCGGTTAGATAGGAGTTTTTATAGCCCAGGTGATAGACAAGATCTGCCACCTCTTCCGCTTTTCCCAGTCTTCCGGCTGGAATCTCATCGATGAGAGCGATTAACTCATCTTCGCTTAAAAACTGATTCATCTCCGTATCGATGGCTCCGCATGCCACTGCATTGACCTGGATATTACTTGGAGCCAGCTCTTTGGCAAGAGCTTTGGTGAATGCATTAATCCCACCCTTGGTGGCGGAATAGGCTACTTCACAGGATGCACCCGATACACCCCAGATAGAGGAGATGTTTATGATTTTGCCTTGCTTGCGTTCCAGCATTCCCGGAATTGCCAGCTTGGAACAATGAAAGGCAGAGGTTAAATTGGTCCGTATTATTCGGTCCCAGGCTTCTGTCGTCATATCCTGAAGGAGTCCGATGTAGGAGATACCTGCATTATTAACCAGTACGTCCAGTGGACCAAACTGTTTTTTTATCATCTGGAAGAGTTCCTGGCACTGATTCATATCTCCCATATCACCCATATAGGAAAGACAGGAGATCTGATAGGACTCCAGTTCCTTCCTGGTCTGCAAAAGGCGGTCTTCATTATGAAGACAGTTAATGACCACATTGTATCCTTTTTTTGCAAATTTGACAGCAATGGCCTTTCCGATTCCCCGGGAAGCGCCAGTTACAAGTACTGTTTTTCTAGACATAAAACCACCCTTTCTGTCGTTATGTGATGCTATTATTTTAACAAATTCTGCTTTAAAATGCAACGAGGGCATTGCATACAAAAAGATGGGTGAGATATAATGATTACAAAAGAATCTGTAATACAAAATAAAGAAAGCAGGTAGATAAAATGAATGAGATTTATGACGTTGTGATTATAGGGTCAGGTCCGGCAGGTCTTACTGCTGCAGTATATGGAAAAAGAGCTGAACTAAAGATGGTAGTGATTGAAAAAGAAGTCGCCAGTGGCGGACAGATTCTCAATACCTACGAAGTGGATAATTATCCGGGGCTTCCCGGAATTAACGGATTTGACCTGGGTATGAAATTTCGGGATCATGCAGAAAAACTGGGAGCAGATTTTGTTACAGACGAAGTGCTTCGTATTGAGGCAGCAGACGGAGAATTTACCGTTGTAGGTCAGGAAAAGTCCTATGTGACAAAATCAGTCATTATCGCAACAGGAGCTCTGTATAGAAAACTCAGCGTCGTTGGAGAGAAAGAACTGACCGGAATGGGTGTTTCCTATTGTGCAACCTGTGACGGAGCATTTTTCCGAAACAAGGTAGCCGCCGTTGTAGGCGGAGGCGATGTGGCAATCGAAGACGCCATATTCCTTTCCAGAATGTGCAAGAAGGTGTACTTAATTCACAGAAGAGATGAATTGCGTGGGGCAAAGACACTGCAGACACAGTTATTTAATCAGGAGAATGTTGAAATTATCTGGGATACAGTAGTCGAAGAAATAGAAGGCGGAGACCAGGTTGAATCTCTTACCATAAAGAATTCCAAAACGGAAGAAACAAGCAGACTTTCCGTTGACGGTGTGTTTATTGCAGTGGGAATTAATCCACAGAGCGAAGCCTTTGATAACCTTGTGGAAATGGATCATGGTTACATCAAGGCAGGAGAGGACTGCGAGACCAATATTCCTGGTATTTTTGCGGCAGGTGATGTTCGGACTAAACAGTTAAGACAGGTATCAACAGCTGTTTCAGACGGAGCCAATGCAATTACAAGTGTAGAACGTTATCTGACCAGATACGGAAAATAAAACTGACTAAAATAAATCCTCCGATAAGGGAAAGTATTCCCTTATCGGAGGATTTTTGCTAATCGTTAAATTCCTGTTTTTCTGATTCGTAGGTATCAAAAGGATTTCTGGAAGAAACTGCTTCCTTATTTTGGCTTCCTGCTTTTTTCTGCGAGGAGGATGCCTCTGCTTTTAATTGCTGTATCTGCTTGTCTAATTCCTTGATCCTCTTTTCCAGCTCTTTGTATTTCTCACTTTGCTGCAAAGCGAAAGGATTTCTTTCTTTATCCCGCTGCCCCTCCAGTTTCCCCTTTTCCTTATCCAGGTTTTTTATTTGCTGTTCAATATCGTCGGTACTGTCCTGTTCTGGCTGTGTAACAGGGTCTGTTTCAGACGGGAATTGTGGTGGGGATATCCCTATGCTGCTGATATTCATGGTAATGCCTCCTTTTTTCCTGAGATACTATGAATATATAAGGGATATCATAGAGATTCAAGTAAGATGCATTGAGATGCTGTCTGAATGTTGTGGAATGAGAAAAAGTACGGTTAATCGAAATGCTTTGGGAGTTTTTTCAATTTGAACTGTACCATGGTATTTCTCGGCAACCGCTTTTATACTCTGAAGTCCGATTCCGGTGCCACTGACGGGCAAAAAAACGTCAGAACGGCTGTTTTTGATGTCAATCATAAAAAAGTCGCCTTTCTGAATTGTTTTCAGAGTCAGAAAGGGACTTGTTTGATTTCCTGCAATACAGGCCTTAACAGCATTATCTACAGCATTTGAGAATAGGATGCACAAATCCATATCATCGAGCATACAGTCGTCAGGAATTTTCACGGTGCAGTCAACATTGATTCCTTTTTGATGCGCAATTCCCAATTTATTTGTTAACAGGATATTTAATACGGCATTTCCTGTCTGGCATGGAAAGGTAAGCTGATCGGACATAGTGGTCAGCTTACCAAGATATTCCAATGCTTTATCTGATTCTCCTGTTTTTAAAAAGCCGCCAAGAACGGTCCAGTGACCGTTTAAGTCATGCCGGAACGTTCTTGTCATTTCATATCGCATCTGCATATCCTGGACCGAGTTGGCCTGAGCATTTACCTGCTGCTCCAGAAGCTTATTGCGCATCTGAAGAGCGAAGCCTTCCAATAATTCTTTATAAGCAAAAAGAACTGCAAACAGGCATAAATAGGCGGCTATCTGAATGATTAGCATCGTCCAGTCATTTACCTCAGGAGAAATTCTGGTTCCATCAGTACTGACAGTAACTGTGTTTCCATATACTGAAAAAACATGCTGCATAACCAGAAGCACAAAGAGGATTGGCATCATCAGTATCAGGATATATCGCAGCATGGGTACTTTTCTGTCTTTCAGCCATGTCAGGACAAGGCGATAGGAGAAAAAAACAGTTATCATGACGAACAGACCACTTATTGTTGTAAGAACCATTGTATAGGGAAACAGGACTGTTAAGAGGAGGCTTAACAATGACTGAAATATGCCGTTAACAACTTGCATAATGCAGATGGAAAGTATGGCTGCAGTTGCGGACATTGCCGGTGCACATTTTAGAGCCAGCCAGCCGAATAAAAAAAGTGTTCCCAGTTCTATTAGGGTAGATAGAGGAAATGCAGCCCGTATGGATATTTCGATTGAAGCCAACAGGTATATGATCAGAATGTAAGAAGCGAAATAATACCATTTTACTTTCTGATTTGAAAATCTGCTGAAAAACCAGACTTCCATACAGGCCAGACAAGCATTTAAAATGCAAAAAAAGTAAATAAAATCAAACCACCTGTTAAACAGTTCCGTAAATGGCATCTATCTGTCTCCTTTCTTCATATAGTTTAGCATTGCTTCCATGAACGCCTGCATACGTAGTCTTGAAACAGGTATGCTCTCCCCGTTGACCAGTTTTGCCTGCCCATTTTCATATCCGCAGACGGCCTTAAGGTTAACAAGATAGCTGCGGTGACAGCAGAAGAAGTCAGGTTCCAGCTGATTTTCCAATAAATTAATCTTAAAATAGTAGTCGATAATTTCCTGCTTTGTATGAACAAAGATTTTTCTGTTAATTGCTTCGCAGTATAAAATATCCGAGAATGGGATTGATTTACACCAGGCCCCTTTCTGAATGGTTAAAAGAGCTGTTTTTTTATCCTGAACATGTTGAAGAACGCGGGCCATTGTGGATTGAAAACGCTGACTGTCTAAGGGTTTTAACAGATAATCCGAAGCTTCTACGGAAAAGGCATCATAGACATATTCTTTCAGGACAGTAACAAATATAAGAAAGCTTTCCAAACCGGACTGCCTGATCTGTTTTGCCGCTTCCAAACCAGTCATATTTTCCATCTGTATGTCCAGAAAAATAATATCATAGAATTCATCACTTTTAAGCAGGTCCTCAGCACAGGAAAATGAATGAACCTCGGCTTTATAACTGGTTTCACTCATATAATCGAATATCCTGTTTCTTAACTCAAGTATCATATTGTCATTATCATCACATACAGCAATATTAATCAAAATCAGTACCTCAGTATCAAATAGTATAAAAAGCCACATTAAGAATACCTTTGATGCTTAAAAAATTCAAGTGGAATGTCGTGAAATGCAGTCAGATTGAATTGATATGAACAATTTTAACCATATAATTAACCATGTTTTTTTATATGATTTATCCGGTTGTGAAATACGCTTTAATTGATAGAATTGTTAGTAAGACGCAACTGTTTGCGGCATATAATAAGGAGGGAAAATAAGAGATGAAAAAATTACTGGGGAAAACCGGGGCGGCCTGCATGAGTATTCTGGTCTGCCTTAATATGACAATGGGAATGTCTCTGGCAGACGAACAGGCTACGAAAGACCAGGAGAAGAAAGAAGTCCACATAGAAAACCTCACTCCCTTAAAGGATATTTATAAGGGGAAATTCCTGATTGGAAACATTTATAACAGCTTTAACCTTACGGGAGCGGATAGAGATATGGTACTTCATCATTTCAATGTGATTACACCGGAAAATATGATGAAACCAGATGCCATGCAGCTGCAAAAAGGCGTATTTACTTTCGAGTCGGCAGATGCCATGACCGGATTCTGCCAGGAAAACGGTTTGAAGACAGTCGGGCATACACTGGCATGGCATGGTCAGACTCCTGACTGGATGAATGCCGGTTGCGGACGGGAAGAAGCAATTGGCAGACTGAGAGATCACATTTCAAATGTTGCAGGACATTACAGTGGAAAACTATTATCCTGGGATGTGGTAAACGAAGCCATTCAGGATGGAGCCAGACTTCCAGCAGACGGAAACTGGAAATCCTGTTTACGTGATACTCCCTGGCTAAGAAATATTGGAACTGATTATATAGAACTGGCTTTTCAGTTTGCCCATGAGGCAGATCCCAATGCAAAATTATATTATAACGATTACAATTTAAATGATAACAACAAAGCCGAAATAGCAGCCGCTATGTTTACTGATTTAAAGAAAAAAGGTGTACCCATTGACGGAATCGGTATGCAGGCGCACTACAGTACCACGCTGCCTGTGGCTACGGTAGAACATTCCCTGGAACTGTTTAAAAAGACTGGGGTTGAAATTTCAATAACAGAACTTGATGTAGTAGTCAGTCAGGCGAAGGCAACCGGGCTTACCAAGGAAGAGGAGATCGCTCAGGGGCAGACGTATGCCCAGCTTTTCAGACTTTATAATCAATATTCGGATGTTATTGAAAGAGTGACGTTTTGGGGCTATGCGGATACACGGAGTTGGAGAAGCTCCAATTTTCCCTGCTTATTTGATGGGAATTACAAAGCCAAAGAAGCTTATTATGCAGTTGCAGATCCTGATGGATATTTAAAAAAGCACCCTCTTAAAGAGATTCCAGAGCCAAACACCATAAACGCAGTAAAAGGTACACCAGTAATTGATGGAACAGTGGATGAAATTTGGAATCAGGCAAAGGAAGAACCGGTTCGCATTATGACAATGGCCTGGCAGGGCGCAACTGGTACCGTAAAAACACTTTGGGATGAAAAAAATATTTATGTTCTTGTCCGTGTTAAAGATAAAACCTTAAATACTGATAATAAAAATGCTTATGAGCAGGATTCTGTGGAACTGTTCTTAGATGAAAACAATGACAAATCCTACTATTATCAGGAAGACGACGGGCAGTTTCGCGTTTCCTGTAAAAACATGGTGACGTTTGGAAGCAATGGGAAAAGAGAAGGGTTCCAGTCATCAGTGAAAGTGACGGAAGATGGATATCTTGTAGAAGCAAAGATTCCACTGACCACCACAGCTGAAAAAGGGAAAGTTATGGGATTTGATGTCCAGATCAATGACAGCAATGAGCGGGGAGAAAGAATCAGCGTAGCAAAATTTAATGATGATTCTGATAATTCCTGGCAGTCAACCGCCCGATGGGGAAATCTTCTTTTAAAAGAGTAAATAAAAAATGCCTCAGGCTATACTGGCCTGGGGCATTTTTTATATATAAATAGTTTCCTATAATAATTCCGGTTCAATCAATCCGTAAGTGCCGCCTTTTCTTTTATATACCACATTCACTTCATCGGTATCTCCATTGAGGAATACATAGAAGCTGTGTCCAAGAAGCTCCATCTGTACACAGGCTTCTTCCGGATCCATGGGTTTGACAGCAAATTTCTTTGTTTTGACAATTTCCACATCGTCATCGACTGCACTTTCATCTTCCAAAAATGCTGTTGAAAAGGAGGGAGCGTTTAATTTTTTGTCGATTAACTTGTTTTTATATTTTTTCAACTGGCGTTCCAGGATCTCTTCTACCAGATCGATGGAAACGTACATATCATTACTTGATTCTTCGGCTCGAATTATATGTCCTTTCACTGGAATAGTAACTTCAATTTTCTGAATATCCTTCTGCACGCTGAGTCTTACTGTTGCCTCTGTAGCAGGTGCGAAAAAACGGTCCAGTTTTCCAAGCTTGTCCTCAACTGCCTCCCGTAACCCTGCTGTCACCTCAATATTTCTTCCTGTAATTGTAAAACGCATAAGTCATCAGCTCCTTTTTCTTGAGATAGGTATAGTATAGCATATTTATTAGAATAATTCAATAATGATGTAAAGTATTAAGATAATTTAAGAAAAGATTTTGTAAAAAGACTCTTCTTATATTTTATCAAATTATTGAAAAACTATAGATAAGGTTAAAAAAAAGTCAAGGGAAAAATGGATTTTTTCGTCGAAAAAGAAAATTTTATGACAAGTATACAAAAATTAACGTATTTGTCATTGTGATGGGAATGCTGGTATTATGTGGAGAATAAATGTGGATAATGTGGATAACTCGGTGTATAACTGATTTTTTTCGCAAATTCGAGGGTTGGAGGTGGGGATAAAAATGGGGGAAAAATACACAATCCAATGTGGATAATGTGGAAAAGTCGGGAATCGAACAAATTTTTTGTGCAATGTGTCAGGTTAACCATAATTTTAAATTGAATTTGCTGGAGGTTGCCGAAGAAAATGGCAGTACCTGGCAATATTAGGTCAGATTATTACCAGAATGTTAATTTTTTATGAATTCGTTGAATTAAAGGCAGGTTAGTGCTACAATATACAGGATTGTACGGTGTATATTGAAAGATAGAGTAGGAGAATAAATCATGAACTTGGTTCAAAAAATATTTGGAACTCATAGTGAAAGAGAATTGAAAATCATTAATCCCATTGTGGATAAAATAGAATCTCTGCGCCCGACCATGGTTGCACTTACGGATGAGGAATTAAAAAACAACACGAAGCTTTTTAAGGAAAGACTGGCAGCAGGGGAAACTCTTGATGATATCTTGCCTGAAGCGTTCGCAACTGTAAGAGAAGCCGGAAGGCGAGTTCTTAATATGGAACATTTCCGTGTGCAGTTAATCGGTGGTGTAGTATTACACCAGGGTCGTATCGCGGAGATGAGAACTGGTGAAGGTAAAACTCTTGTATCCACATGTCCGGCTTATTTAAATGCACTGGCAGGCAACGGTGTACAGATCGTAACCGTTAACGACTATCTGGCAAAGCGTGATGCGGAGTGGATGGGAAGAATCCATGAGTTCCTTGGAATGACAGTAGGCGTTGTACTAAACGACATGAGCTCAGATGAGAGACGTGATGCTTATAACTGCGATATTACCTATGTAACCAACAATGAGCTTGGTTTTGATTATTTAAGAGATAACATGGCCATCTACAAAGAACAGATGGTTTTAAGAAATTTAGATTTCTGTATCATTGATGAGGTTGACTCTGTTTTAATTGATGAGGCCAGAACACCTCTTATCATTTCCGGACAGAGCGGCAAATCCACAAAGCTCTATGAAGTCTGCGATATTCTTGCACGCCAGTTAGAAAAGGGCGAAGCTTCCGGCGAGTTTTCCAAGATGGGTGCCATTATGGGTGAAGAAATCACTGAATCCGGTGATTTTATTGTGGATGAGAAGGACAAGGTTGTCAACTTAACAGAGCAGGGTGTGGAAAAAGTAGAGCAGTTCTTCCACATCGAGAACCTGTCAGACCCACAGAACTTAGAGATCCAGCATAACATCATTCTGGCTCTCCGTGCCAACTATCTGATGTTTAGGGATAAGGATTATGTGGTAAAAGACGATGAGGTTCTCATTGTAGATGAGTTTACAGGACGTATTATGCCAGGCAGACGGTATTCCGACGGTCTTCACCAGGCAATTGAAGCAAAAGAGCATGTGAATGTCCGCAGAGAGAGCAAAACTCTTGCGACCATCACGTTCCAGAACTTCTTTAATAAATATAATAAAAAAGCAGGTATGACGGGTACTGCTCTTACAGAGGAGAAGGAATTCAGAAATACCTATGGAATGGATGCCATTTCAATTCCCACAAACCGTCCCATTGCCCGTATTGACCAGGAAGATGCGGTTTATAAGACAAAGAAGGAAAAATTTGAAGCAGTATGCGACGAAGTGGCTGTTGCTTATGAAAAAGGTCAGCCAGTACTGGTTGGTACCATAACCATTGATACATCTGAGATGTTAAGCGGTATGTTAAAACGCAGAGGCATCCCTCATAAAGTCTTAAATGCAAAGTATCATGAGCTTGAAGCTGAGATCGTTGCTGACGCAGGTGTGCATAAAGCAGTTACCATTGCCACCAATATGGCAGGCCGTGGTACAGATATTAAGCTTGATGATGAATCCAAAGCTGCCGGAGGTCTTAAGATCATCGGTACAGAGCGTCATGAGTCACGCCGTATTGATAACCAGCTGCGTGGTCGTTCCGGTCGTCAGGGAGATCCGGGTGAATCCAGGTTCTATATCTCTCTGGAAGATGATTTAATGCGTCTGTTTGGTTCCGAACGTCTTGTAGGCATGTTTAATGCACTTGGTGTACCGGAAGGCGAGCAGATTGAGCATAAGATGCTTTCTAATGCTATCGAAAAAGCTCAGATGAAGATTGAGACCAACAACTATGGTATCCGTGAGAACCTTTTAAAATATGATGAGGTCATGAATGAACAGCGTGAGGTCATTTACGCAGAACGAAGAAAAGTTCTTGACGGAGACAACATGCGTGACGTTGTCTTAAAGATGGTTACTGATATTGTGGAGAATGCTGTGGATCTGTCTATCAGCGACGAACAGACTCCGGAAGAATGGGATTTAAATGAATTAAATACCCTGCTTCTGCCAGTTATTCCTCTTCAGCCAATCACCATTCCGGAAGATGGAAAAGTGAGAAAGAATGAGCTGAAGCACATGCTGAAAGAAGAAGCCATTAAGCTTTATGAAACAAAAGAGGCAGAGTTCCCTGAGGGAGAGCAGATCCGTGAAATCGAGCGGGTGATTCTCTTAAAGGTTATTGACAATAAATGGATGTCCCATATTGACGATATGGATCAGCTGCGCCAGGGCATCGGTCTTCAGGCTTATGGCCAGAGAGATCCTCTTGTGGAATATAAGATGAGCGGCTATCAGATGTTTGATGAGATGACAGCAGCGATCCGGGAAGATACCGTACGTATCCTCTTCCACATCAGAGTTGAGCAGAAGGTGGAACGTGAACCGGCTGCCAAAGTGACAGGAACCAATAAGGATGACAGCTCAGTGAAAGCACCGGTGAAAAAGGCTGATAATAAGGTCTATCCCAATGATCCATGTCCATGCGGTTCCGGCAAAAAGTATAAGCAGTGTTGCGGACGCAAACTAGTATAGTATTTTTATAAGATTGGAGTCCGCTCCCTTTTACGGGAACAGACCCCAATTTTGTATTTATAAATTAAAAAACGAAAGTGGGTGACACAGTGGTAGAGTTAGATCAGTACAAATACGAATTATCATCGTATGAAAAACCATTAGTGGAAGTGAGGGATTCACTTTGACTTGGATAACAAGTTAAAGCGAATTGATGAGTTAGACAAGTCTATGGAAGAGCCAGGCTTCTGGGAAGATCCGGAAAAGTCAGGTAAGATCGTCCAGCTTGCAAAGAATTTAAAAGATACCGTACAAGGCTACAAAGAATTAGAACAGCAGTATGAAGACATCGGGGTCATGATCCAGATGGGCAACGAAGAAAACGATGCCTCCCTGATTCCGGAAATAGCTCAGATGCTTGCTGAATTGAAAGAAAATCTGGAAGAGATGCGTATTAATACGCTGCTTTCCGGTGAATATGACAGCCACAACGCCATATTAAAACTGAATGCCGGTGCTGGCGGAACCGAATCCTGCGACTGGTGCAGCATGCTTTACCGCATGTTCTGCCGATGGGCTGAGAAAAAGGGCTTTCAGACGGAAGTGCTTGATTATCTTGACGGTGATGAAGCTGGTATTAAATCCGTAACTATACAGATTAATGGTGTCAATGCGTTTGGTTATTTAAAGTCAGAAAAAGGGGTTCACCGTCTGGTACGTATTTCTCCGTTTAATGCGGCTGGAAAGCGTCAGACTTCCTTTGTATCCTGCGATGTTATGCCGGATATTGAAGAGGACCTTGATGTTGATATTAACGATGAGGATTTAAGAATTGATACTTACCGCTCCAGCGGAGCAGGTGGACAGCATATCAATAAAACCTCATCTGCCATTCGAATCACTCACCTTCCTACGGGAATTGTGGTGCAGTGCCAGAATGAACGGTCTCAGTTCCAGAATAAGGATAAAGCGATGCAGATGTTAAAAGCAAAGCTTTATATGTTAAAACAGCAGGAGAATGCGGAAAAACTTTCCGGTATCCGTGGAGACGTAACGGAGATCGGCTGGGGAAACCAGATTCGTTCCTATGTACTGCAGCCCTATACCATGGTGAAAGACCACAGGACCAATTCCGAGACAGGTAATGTAAACAGTGTCCTTGACGGAGCGCTGGATCAGTTTATGTATGCATATCTGCGATGGTTAAGTACCGGAGCAAAAGCTGGTGAGGATTCAGCAGAAATCTAGTTTTTTCATGCATTTTTTTAAATACCGAATAAAATAAACTCAAAAATAGTTGCATACCATGCACAAATATGATAATATCTTCCCTATGAGCACAGATGTATTTCCGATGCGGACACAGAAGGGAAGATATTTTTTTATGGAAGATAAAAGTAAATATTTTGTGGTAAAGCAGAAAGCTGTACCTGAAGTATTGCTGAAAGTTGTTGAGGCAAAAAAATTATTAGAGTCGGAACGGGTTATCACCGTACAGGAGGCAACTGACCGGGTTGGAATCAGCCGAAGTTCCTTTTACAAATACAAAGATGATATCTTTCCGTTTTATGACAATGCCAAGGGAAAGACCATCACACTGGTTATGCAGATGGATGACGAACCTGGTCTTCTTTCGGATTTGCTTCATGTGGTAGCTGTGTACCGCGCGAATATATTAACCATTCATCAGAGTATTCCGGTCAATGGCGTTGCCACCCTCACACTGAGTGTGGAGGTTCTCGAAACAACAGGCAATGTTTCAAAGATGGTTGAGGATATAGAAGAAAAGGATGGAGTCCACTACGTAAAAATTTTAGCCAGGGAGTGAGAATATGATGAATGTTGCAGTTATGGGCTATGGTACCATCGGATCAGGAGTTGTTGAAATTCTGGAACAGAACAAAGATATAATTGCCAGACAGACCGGTGACACGGTGAATGTGAAATATATTCTCGATCTAAGAGAATTCCCCGGTACACCAATTGAAAAAAAGATTGTTCATGATTTTTCCGTCATTGAAAAGGACCCGGAGGTATCCATGGTAATTGAAACCATGGGAGGTTTAAACCCGGCTTATCCTTTTGTGAAAGCAAGCCTTCAGGCAGGCAAGCATGTGGCTACCTCCAACAAGGCGTTGGTAGCAGCATATGGAACGGAACTTTTAAAAATAGCAGAAGAGAATCAGGTAAACTTTCTCTTTGAGGCAAGCGTAGGAGGCGGTATTCCCATAATCCGTCCTTTATATACTTCACTGGCCGGTGAGCAAATTGAAGAAATAACCGGCATATTAAATGGTACCACCAACTACATACTGACTAAAATGGACAAAGCCGGAGAGACTTTTGAAGAGGCACTGAGCAAAGCCCAGGAACTTGGATATGCGGAGCGCAATCCGGAGGCAGATGTGGAAGGACATGATACCTGCAGGAAAATTGCCATATTAACTGCTCTGGCTTCGGGACACGAAGTGAATTACGAGCATATTTATACAGAAGGGATTACTAATATAACGGACGTGGATTTCCGTTATGCCGACGCTCTTGGAACTTCTGTTAAATTATTTGGATCCAGCAGAATCAGTGATCAGGGAGTTCATGCGTTTGTAGCTCCGGTTATGATAGGAAAGGATCATCCGCTGTATTCTGTAAACGACGTATACAACGGCATTCTGGTAAAGGGAAATATGCTGGGTACTTCCATGTTTTATGGAAGCGGAGCTGGAAAGCTTCCCACGGCCAGTGCAGTTGTAGCAGATATTATTGAAGCCCTTAAAAACCCAGGTCATCATGTGAAGATGGGCTGGGATGGAAATCGCCTTAACATCTCTGCCATGGACAGCGTTTCCTTCCGGTATTTTGTGAGAATCAAGGGAATTGCTGCAAAGCGGCTTGCTGAAGCAGAGGCTGCTTTTGGAAAGGTAGAAGTAACAGAACTGGACCACATGGATGAATTTGCAGTCATGACAGAAGTTATGACTGAGGAGGAATACCATTTAAGAGCGAAAAAGCTGTCAGGTATCAGACAGCGCATCCGCGCAGAAATTTAATTTTCGCCAGGAGGCATCAATGTTAGTTGTTAAAAAATTTGGCGGTAGCTCCGTCGCAGACAAAGAAAGAATATTCAATGTAGCAAAACGCTGTATTGAGGATTATGAAAAAGGCAATCAGGTAGTTGTGGTTTTATCCGCTATGGGAAAGACAACAGACGGTCTGATCGCCAAAGCTCATGAGATAAACCCCAATCCTCCAAAGAGAGAGCTGGATATGCTTCTGGCAACCGGAGAGCAGGTGAGCGTGGCACTGATGTCCATGGCCATGAATGCTCTCGGCGTATCGTCTGTATCATTAAACGCGTCCCAGGTAGCGATGCATACCTCTTCCGCTTATGGAATGGCTAAGTTAAAGAAAATTGATACGGAACGGATCCAGCATGAACTGGAAGCAAAGAAAATCGTTATTATCACAGGTTTTCAGGGCATTAATAAATATGAGGATCTGACAACTCTTGGACGAGGGGGATCAGATACCACGGCTGTGGCTCTGGCTGCCGCACTCCATGCCGATGCATGTGAGATTTACACAGATGTGGACGGAGTTTACACAGCAGATCCACGAATTGTTCCCGATGCCAGAAAGCTATTGGAGGTTTCCTATGATGAGATGCTTGAGTTTGCTTCTCTGGGAGCCAAAGTGCTTCACAACCGTTCGGTAGAGATGGCGAAACGCTATGGAGTACAGCTGGTTGTACGATCAAGTCTGAACAGAGAAGAAGGTACCATCGTCAAGGAGGAAACAAAATTGGAAAGAATGCTGGTGAGCGGAGTTGCCGCAGATAAAAATGTAGCCCGTATTTCCGTAATCGGGGTTAAGAATGAGCCTGGAGTCGCATTTAAAATCTTTAATCTTCTGGCAAAACACAACATTAACGTTGATATCATTATCCAGTCCATTGGCAGAGAAGAAAGAAAAGACATCTCCTTTACGGTGGCGAAGCAGGATTTAAAAGAAACCATGGATCTTTTAAACGAACATAAGGATGGGATTACAGCCCAGAATGTGACCAGTGAAGAGGATGTGGCAAAGCTTTCTATCATTGGCGCAGGGATGACCAGTAATCCAGGAGTTGCCGCAAAGATGTTTGAAGCTCTTTACAATGCCAATATTAACATCAAAATGATTGCAACATCTGAAATAAGGATTACGGTCCTCATTCATGAAGAGGACGTAAACCGCGCCATGAGAACGGTTCACGATGCCTTTGATCTTGCAGATTAAACGAAGGTGGAACCAATGATCTGGTTAGAAAAAATTTGGAAAATAGGATCCGTCTGTATCTTTCATTCCCTCACCGGGCTCTACTGTCCCGGCTGCGGGGGAACGAGAGCAGTACGGACTTTGTTACAGGGGGACCTGCGGATGAGCGTTCAGTATCATCCGCTGGTCCTTTATACTGTTATCGCTGTTTTGGCTGAAGGTATCGTCCGGTTTTTATCAAAAAAAAGAAAGCACCCGTTGGACCATAAAAAAAGGGAACGGATACTTATTCTTATTGGAGCTGCAATTGTAGTGATAAACTGGATCTTCAAGAACTATATGCTGGTGGTGAAAGGGATTGATCTTTTACCCCCATTATAATAATTTATCTGCCTACGCCGCCCGTGGGCATCAATGCCTGGGTGGTGGCTTCGAATACCTGTCTGAAATACAGCCCCAAAGGGGTGTTGGTATCCATGACATCATAGACAAATATAATGAACAATGCCAGTAACAGGCCGCAGACAGCAGATATAATGGAAAGGATCAGTCCAAGCTGTGCCTGGTGGCTGAAGGGCTTTCCTTTTTTTGATAATATAGCAAGAGCAATGCCTGTAAGACCAAAAATCAGACCTGCCGGCAGATTCCAGATACTGAATAAGGGAAGGCAGTCTGTCAGCAGTCCCAGGCCGCCTAAAAGGACAGACCAGAATGCCAGAAACGAACCTGTATTCGGAGTTTGCGGTAGCATTCCTTTATTGCTGTTATAATTTTCTCCCATTGGTGTTTACCTCGTATGTGTATAGTACAGAAGTCATCCAGGATTTTCCTGAACTGAATCTGTATTTTATGATTGTAGCACGAAAAGACCGCTGTGTCCAGACGGGTATTGCATAACGGGGAATGATGAATTATAATAGTTGAATTGAACCAACTATGAAAAATAAGAGGTACAGCATGGATATAATAAAGATTTTACAGGAAGAACTTTCCATTTCCAGAAATCAGGTGGAAGAGACAATCAGACTTATTGATGAGGGGAATACCATTCCTTTTATAGCCAGATACCGAAAAGAGGTAACCGGTTCTTTAAATGATGAAGTTCTGCGTAACTTAGATGAAAGACTTCGTTATTTAAGGAATTTAGAGGAACGGAAAGAACAGGTACTTTCATCCATCAGAGAGCAGGAGAAGCTGACACCGGATCTGGAAAAGAAGATTCTGGAAGCCCAGACGCTGGTTGCAGTGGAAGATTTATACCGCCCTTATAAGCTAAAAAGACGGACAAGGGCCACCATCGCCAAAGAAAAAGGATTAGAACCATTAGCAGATCTCATTATCCTTCAGATGACGAATACCCCCCTTCTGGAATCCGCATCGGACTATGTTTCGGAAGAAAAAGGAGTGGCGACTGCCCAGGAAGCAATTGACGGAGCAAAAGATATTCTGGCAGAGCGGATTTCCGATCAGGCGGAGTACCGCACTTATATCCGGAACGCCACCATGAATCAGGGAAGTCTTTTATCTTCTGCAAAGGATGAGGAAGCAGAGTCTGTATATGAAATGTATTATAATTATGAAGAACCTTTAAAGAAGGCAGCAGGACACCGGATTCTTGCCATTAACAGAGGCGAAAAGGAAAAGATCCTCACTGTGAAAGTGGCGGCACCGGAAGAAGTAATTCTTCGTTTTCTGGAAAAGCAGGTGATTATTCGGGACAATCCTGTTACTTCTCCCATATTAAAGGAAGTTATAAAGGACAGCTATGACCGTCTTATCGCACCGGCAATTGAGCGTGAGGTACGTAATGAATTAACGGAAACAGCGGAGAATGGAGCAATCCGTGTATTTGGCAAAAATTTAGAGCAGCTTCTTATGCAGCCTCCCATTGTAGGAAGAGTGGTTCTTGGCTGGGATCCGGCTTTTCGTACCGGCTGTAAGCTGGCAGTAGTGGATGAAACAGGAAAAGTGCTGGATACCGTAGTAATCTATCCCACTGCACCTCAAAACAAAGTAGAAGAAGCCAAGACTGTTTTAAAGAAGCTGATTAAAAAATACGGAATTTCCCTGATTTCTGTGGGAAATGGAACTGCTTCAAGAGAATCGGAAGCTATCATCGTAGAATTATTAAAAGAAATTCCAGAGCCAGTTCAGTATATTATTGTAAATGAAGCTGGAGCTTCTGTTTATTCCGCCAGTAAGCTGGCGACTGAAGAATTCCCCAATTTTGATGTAGGCCAGAGAAGTGCAGCCTCCATTGCCAGAAGATTGCAGGATCCTCTTGCAGAGCTGGTAAAGATTGATCCCAAGTCCATTGGTGTGGGTCAGTACCAGCATGATATGAACCAGAAGCATTTAAGTGAAGCATTACAGGGAGTTGTGGAAGACAGCGTAAATAAAGTAGGTGTTGATTTAAATACAGCCTCTGCTTCTCTTCTGGAATATATATCCGGTATTTCAAAGCCCATAGCAAAGAATATTGTGGTTTACCGGGAGGAGAACGGTGCGTTTGAAAGCAGGAGCCAGCTGTTAAAGGTTGCAAAGCTGGGACCAAAAGCATTCGAACAATGTGCCGGCTTCATGAGAATCCAGGGAGGAAAGAATCCTCTTGATTTAACCAGCGTTCATCCAGAGTCCTATGATGCGGCTAAAAAGCTGCTGAAAAAACTGGGATATGAGGCAAAAGAGCTGATGAACGGGGGAATATACGGAATCAGTAAAAAGATTCATAACTATAAAGAGCTTGCTGAAGAATTAGAGATTGGTGAAATCACCCTCCGCGATATTGTAAAGGAACTGGAAAAGCCGGCAAGAGATCCCCGTGACGAGATGCCAAAACCCATATTACGCACGGATGTTATGGAGATGAAGGATTTACAGCCCGGGATGGTTTTAAAGGGAACGGTTCGAAATGTAATTGACTTCGGTGCGTTTGTGGATATTGGAGTTCATCAGGATGGACTGGTTCACATCTCCCAGATATCTGACAAATTTATTAAACATCCCTTAGAAGCTGTCAGCGTGGGAGACATCGTTGAAGTAAAGGTAATAAGCGTAGACGTTCCCAAAAAGAGAATCGCTCTTACCATGAAATTCTAAGCAGATACAGTAAAAGTGAAATGCTGTATAAAAGGAGGAAAATGTGGAACAGAAAAATCCGCTTATATTAGATGTGAGACTGACTGCAAAAGATCTCTGGAAATTTTCCATGTACCATTCATACCGGGGATTCCAGGGGATTTTCAGTTTTCTTTTCAGTGCCGCTGCTCTTTATGTGCTCATTGCAACCTGGACGACATCATCCCGCCCTTACAGGATTCTGATTCTTGTCTGTGCGCTGATGTTCACGGTCTGGCAGCCTTTCGTCCTCTATACGAAGGCAGCAAGACAGGCAAAAAAATCTGCCATTCGTGATGGTATGACCCTTTCATTTTCAGCAGAAGGTATTGTGGTAACCCAGGGGCAGGATAATCTGGAATTATTATGGGAAGATGTGATGGTGGTAAAACGAATCGGCAAACTGCTGATTATTTATATGGACCGGATTCATGCCTATCTGCTTCCGGATTCTGTTGCAGGCGAGAAAGCGTCGGAAATAACGGCATTAATGAAAGAAAATCTGCCTCCGGAGAGGCGAAAGAGGATATAAATGATAGTAATAGAAAGCTGGAAACCAGAAGATACCTTTGAATTAGGAAAAAAACTGGGAGAGGAAGCGGTTCCTTCCACCATAGTTTGCTTAAATGGAGATCTGGGAGTGGGAAAAACCGTATTCACCCAGGGGTTTGCCGCCGGGCTTGGTATTACAGAACCGGTGGACAGTCCAACCTTTACCATAGTGAAGCAATATGACGGAGGTCGCCTTCCGTTTTATCATTTTGACGTATACCGGATTGGTGATGTCAGTGAAATGGACGAGATCGGCTATGAAGACTGCTTTTACGGGGAAGGTGTCACATTAATTGAATGGTCCGGACTGATCGAAGAGATTCTTCCAAAACAGGTTATTACCGTAACCATAGATAAAGATTTAGAAAAAGGATTTGACTACAGAAAAATCACCGTGGAGGGAATGTAAATGAACATATTAGGAATTGAAAGTTCGTCTCTTGTTGCATCGGTGGCCCTTCTTTCGGATGACATACTGACTGCAGAATACACGGTTAATTTTAAAAAGACCCATTCCCAGACACTGCTTCCCATGCTTGACGAGATTGTAACCATGACAGGAGTCAGCTTGGAAAATGTTGATGCCATCGCAGTTTCAGCAGGACCGGGCTCCTTTACCGGACTTAGGATCGGCTCTGCCACAGGAAAGGGTCTGGGACTTGCGCTGAAAAAACCGCTTATTTCTGTCCCCACAATCGATGCAATGGCCTATGAGTTCTATGGCTGTGCTTCTATTATATGCCCCATTATGGATGCCAGAAGAAACCAGGTTTACACCGGTATTTATGATAATCGTACCGGATTTTCCATCGTGAAGGAATCCTGCGCCATGGATATCAGAGATTTAATTGAAGAGCTTAATTCCATGGGTGAGCGTGTGATTTTCTCAGGAGACGGAGTACCGGCATATAAAGAAAGTATAGAAGAATTCATGAAGGTTCCCTTTGAATTTGCCCCCCCGCATTTAAGCAGACAGCGGGCTGGTGCAGTGGCAGCTTATGGAGTTCGCCTGTTCCAGGAAGGAAAGACGGTAACTGCAGCGGAGCATGCTCCCGATTATCTGCGAAAGCCCCAGGCAGAGCGTGAAAGAGAAGAGGCCTTAAAAGGAGAGTAAGATGGTTCGTGAGATGACGCCGGAGGATGTTTTAGGTGTACTGGAAATAGAAATGCAGTGCTTTTCCGATCCGTGGTCTTATGAGATGATTAAAAAGGGATTAGAAAGCAGACTTGATACCTGGCTGGTGCTTTGGGAAGAAGGAACAGCAGCGGGATACTGTGTTTTCCGGACAATAGCAGATGAATGCGAGCTGCTTCGGATCGCAATTCTTCCTCAACTCAGGGGGAGGGGCCTTTCCAAGAAACTTATGGACCAGATGGTTTTTTATTCCAGACAAAAAGAAATAAAATCCATATTTTTAGAAGTGAGAGAAAGCAATGAGAGGGCAAGAAACCTTTATAAATCCTATGGATTTGTAGAGGAGGGGATCAGAAAACATTACTACCTCAATCCCAGTGAAAATGCGGTCCTTATGGTCTGTCACCATATTTGAAACATTTACCACTAAAAATAGGGCATAACACCGTTTATAATGTAGGGGTATCCAGTAAGGATGCCCTTTTTTCTATCCTGGTGTGCAGGGAGGTGGAAAAAGGGATTTCTCTGGAAAATGTGAAAAAGGAACGCCTTGCAGGCATACCATTATGCCCGGAAAGAAAAGCATGGGCGGTAAAAGGAAAGGTGAGAGTAAGATGAGAAAGTACAAAAACGGCGGTCAGCTAGAAACAGTTGTTTGCAACTGCTGCGGCAAAAAAATTATTGTGTCAGAAGGGATTGCCAGGGAAGGGGTCATCAGCATCAATCACGCGTGGGACTTCTTTTCAGAGAAAGATGGGGAGATCCATCATTTTGATTTATGTGAAACCTGTTACGATTCATTGATATCTGAGTTTAAGATATCGGTGGAGGTAGAGGAACAGCTGGAATATTTATAGTTGCTAATTCCCTCTGCTTTGTGTTATGATTTTATGTGGCAGTTTTTTGTTCTGCCCACTGAATGAGACAAAAGCGAGGAAATTCTATGTTGGATATATGTTTGCTGGGAACCGGGGGCATGATGCCTCTGCCATACCGCTGGCTGACAGCGATGATGGCACGGTGTGATGGCAGCAATCTTTTGATTGACTGCGGGGAAGGAACTCAGATTGCATTAAAAGAAAAGGGCTGGAGCCCAAAACCCATTGATATTATCTGCTTTACCCATTATCATGCGGACCACATCAGCGGTCTGCCCGGACTTCTTTTGACAATGGGAAATGCAGAGCGGACAGAACCCTTAACTCTGATTGGTCCGAAAGGGCTTGAGCGGGTGGTGGGAGCACTTCGTACCATTGCGCCGGAGCTTCCTTTTGAACTTAAATTCATTGAACTCTCCGAAAACAGAGAGCAGATAACCATGGCGCCTTACGTAATTGATGCATACCGCGTCAATCATAACGTTGTCTGCTATGGTTATTCCATTTCTATTCCAAGAACCGGAAGATTTGATGTGGACCGGGCCAAATCGGCAGAGATTCCTCAAAAATTCTGGAGTCGTCTGCAAAAGGGAGAAACCATCGATTTTGATGGTAGAATTCTGACGCCTGATCTTGTCTTAGGGCCGGACAGGCGTGGCCTTAAGGTGACTTACTGTACAGATACCAGACCCGTACCGGTGATTGCCGAGTATGCAAAGGATGCGGATCTTTTCATATGTGAAGGCATGTACGGCGAAGATGGAAAAGAGGCAAAAGCAAGGGAATACCGCCATATGACATTTTATGAGGCTGCCAGACTTGCAAAAGAAGCTCAGCCAAGACAGATGTGGCTGACCCATTACAGTCCCTCTTTAACCAGACCGGAGGATTTTATGGACAAGGTCCGTGAGATTTTCCCCAGGGCAAAAGCAGCAAGAGATGCCTGGACGCTGGAACTGGAATTTGATGAGAAATGAGGGAATGGCGATGAAGAAAAATCATACAGAAGAAGATGTCTATATACTTGCAATTGAAAGTTCCTGTGACGAGACGGCAGCAGCGGTAGTGAAGAACGGAAGGGAGATATTGTCCAATGTAATTTCCTCCCAGATCGATCTTCATACCCTATATGGCGGAGTCGTTCCCGAAATTGCTTCCAGAAAGCATATAGAAAAGATCAACCAGGTCATAGAGTCCGCACTTTTGGAGTCTGGGCTTACACTTGAGAATATGGATGCCATCGGGGTTACCTACGGCCCCGGACTTGTGGGAGCACTTTTAGTGGGAGTGGCGGAAGCAAAGGCAATGGCTTATGCAGCAAACAAGCCATTAGTCGGAGTCCATCATATAGAAGGTCATGTATCCGCTAATTTTATTGAGCATCCAGACCTGGAACCGCCTTTTATGTGTCTGATTGTATCAGGCGGACATACACATCTGGTGATCGTAAGGGATTACGGAGAGTTTGAGATACTTGGAAGAACCAGAGATGATGCGGCAGGCGAAGCATTTGACAAGGTGGCCAGGGCAGTGGGGCTTGGATATCCAGGGGGACCAAAAGTTGACAAGGCAGCAAAAGAGGGAAATCCACAGGCAATAAAATTTCCGAGAGCAAAAGTAGACGGAAATATATACGATTTTAGCTTTAGCGGATTAAAGTCTGCAGTATTAAATCACATTAATCATGCAAATATGATGGGAGAGGAAATTAATGTGCCCGATCTTCTGGCATCATTCCAGAATGCTGTGGTTGATGTTCTGGTATCCCATACCGTCGATGCTGCAAAAGAATATGGCTTTAAAAAAGTTGCCATAGCAGGGGGCGTGGCGTCTAACTCTGCGCTTCGAAAAGGCATGAAAGAAGCCTGCGAGAAAAATGGAATTGAATTTTATTATCCTTCTCCCATTTATTGTACTGATAATGCTGCCATGATTGGAACAGCGGCTTATTATGAATTTATTAACGGAGCCAGGGCTGGCTGGGATCTAAATGCAGTTCCCAATCTGAAACTGGGAGAAAGGTAACCGGACTATGGAAAGAACAGCAGCAGTCGTCCTGGCAGCAGGAAAAGGCTCCCGCATGGAAAGTACAATCCACAAACAGTATATGGAGCTGTGCGGCAGACCCCTTCTTTATCATACCTTAAGAGCCTTTGAAGAAAGCTCTGTAGATGAGGTTGTTCTGGTAACTGGTCCCGGCGAGGTTTCTTTCTGCAGGACGGAGATTGTGGACCGTTATGGGTTTCGCAAGATAACAGACGTAACAGAAGGCGGAAAAGAGAGATATCACTCTGTTTATGCTGGACTGAAAGCATTAAAGAACTGCTCCTACGTTCTTATTCATGATGGCGCAAGACCTTGTGTTACCAAAGAAATTATTGATACATCAAAAGAAGCGGCAATAAAATATGGAGCTTGTGTAATCGGCATGCCTGTTAAGGATACCATTAAGATATCTGATGAAAATGGGTATGCCGCATTAACTCCGGATCGTGCAAGCCTTTGGCAGATCCAGACACCTCAGGCATTCCGATATGATCTGGTTTTCAAGGCATATAAAAGACTGATGGAATCGGAATCTTTTCAAAAAGGGGTTACAGACGATGCTATGGTGGTAGAATCCATGACAGAAGAAAAAGTGAAGTTAATAAAGGGCGATTATACCAATATAAAGGTAACTACACCGGAGGACTTAGAGATCGCCAGCGTATTTCTTAACAGAATATATGGGAAAAAATAAAAGGAATGCTGTAGGAGCAGCTTCCTTTTTATTTTTTTCCACCTGTTTTTAATAGATCCTTAACTATCAGATGTAGGTGCTCAAGCTGCTCTCGATTTAAATGCTGTGCATCTTCCATAAGTTCTTTGACTTTGGCAGGACTGGTTACATCGCGGGAAAAGAATTCAGCTGGTTCAATATCCAGATACTCACATATATAAAAGAAACCCATCATGGACGGAAGCGCCCGCCCATTTTCTATTTTATGGATATATGTGGGATTCTGTCCGAGAGAAAGACTCATATCACGTGCGGACACACCCTTTTGAGCTCTGAGCTCTGAGAGGCGTTTGGAAAAATTGAAGTCTATATACATGGGTAACTCCTCCTGATTCCATAGTATTGCATTAAATGAAATATGTGTAGTAAATAATGCATTCCATCACTTGACATGTTGCATTCATTACAATATTATTATTTATATAGAGTATTTAATGTATGATCAGGCTATGAAATCCATTATTAGGATTTCATGGCTATTAGATAGTATCAGCTGTTTCGTCAGATGAAAAGTAGGAAAGAAGGTACAATAGATGGAAACTGGAAAAACCAGGAATGAAACGGATACAGGCACCAGGGAAGGTTTACTGGAACGAATTGCATCAGAATTAGGCTGCATGTATTTATCGGATCTGCGGGGAAGCACAGGCAAAGCAAGATTCCGGATCGTCGTTTCTGATATTCCCGCAATTGATTATTCAGTAAAAGTATGGCAGGATGCGCTCTACTATATAACAGGAATAGAAGAAAACTTTAGCACTGCTGAGCAGGCAAAGCAACGTCTTTTAGAGCATTTGTAGATGGGTTAAAAAATATTTGAAAAATATGTAAAAATATGTTGACAGATGATACAAACAATGATAAACTATCGAAGTTGCCGCTGATGAAGACGGTAATTGAGAGAAAAAAGCTCCAAGAGATTTGAAAAAAATAGAAAAAAGTGCTTGACAAAAACACAAACTTCTATTAAAATGTAAAAGCGCGTTTGGAGAGGTATCGAAGTGGTCATAACGAGGCGGTCTTGAAAACCGTTTGTCCGCAAGGGCGCGTGGGTTCGAATCCC
>SVDS01000074.1:8490-25151 GCA_015057715.1 Paenibacillaceae bacterium | reverse complement strand
AACCGCCAGAAAAACTGTTCCTTCCCGACCGGTTCCCAAGATACCGCATAGTTGATATTTGCCGAACAGAACGGTGCCTACTAAAATCACCTCCTTGTGCCTGCTCAATATCATCTCTTGGAAAATATTGTAATATAATATTCCTTTATTTTCAACCATTTTATAATATTTTTATATTTACTTTTCATCTGTGTAATAAAAGTAAGCAGCGGAAAATATGTTCAAATTGACAACCAACAAAAGAAGTGATATTTTTTAGTTAGTTTATTCTAACCACATATTACAAATCAGGAGGTCTTATTTGTGAAAAATAAAAATATCCCATTTAGAATTGGACATGTGTTAATCCAAGTCACAAATCTTGAAACAGCCATCCGCCAATATCAAGTTATGGGGTTTCAGGTTGTACCGGGAGGTGTTCCTGGTAAGACACATAATGCTTTGATTTATTTAAATGATGGCTCTTTTCTGGAACTGTTCTCCACGAATCACGGAAGAGTTGTTAACGCACTTCTTAAATTCATGGTTAAAATAATAGGATTATGGAACCCGTCTTATTCCACCCGTCTTGCACGTTACCTGCCAGGACAGGAGGGATTAAGAGATTATGCTTTGGACTCTGTACCCGGTACTCTGTATCAGAAAAATATAGATAAGCTTCTTAAAAATGGACTGAAATTATCTAAACCACGTCCAAAATCCAGGACTGAACACCATGGAATTAAACTCAAATGGTCACTCTGTTGTCCGGACAGTATTTATCTGCCCTTTTTGATGAGCAAATATCAGCCATCACCAATCATTGAAGAACAAGATACCTCACATGCCAACGGAGCTGCCGCAATCCATGAAATCACGATCTCAACCAGTGAATGGAGCAAAACATACGAGGAATATACCCTGCTTCTTGGAATTGAGCCTTCCGTAACGCTGGGGAAAAATGGCCGTAGCTGTTTGTTCCCTGTCCAAAGGGCTTTTATCCATCTGGTTGAAAATAAAAAAGATGGAATTGATCATATCATTCTGACCCGTAACCATCAAAATGAACAATTAGCTGCTACTACTCCGTTTATTCTCTTTACCGAAAGTCAGATTGTTTAACTAAGTTTAAAAGGAACAACCGCCCCATTACAAGAGCGGTTGTTCTATGCCAGTTTCCAGGACTTTATAGAAAAACGCTGCTTACAATTATAGAAAATAAAGGTAAGCAATGCTAAAATGAATGAGCCAAAGGCCGTAAGGTCTTTAAAGTCATATTTCATCCGCACCACCTCTTATCTATGTAAAGATAGAAGGCCAACGCCCTTGCAGTGACACGATTGTTCCATGCCACTATGGTAACATATTTTTTTATTTAAAATTAGGTTTGCCTTTCAATTATCTTGATATAAACATCAGTAAAAAAGCTACAGCCATGGATAATAATACAAAGCCTAAAACTCATGGCATTTGTATTATTCGTAATATTCTATTAATTCTATCAAATGCATTAATTTAAAAATATTCTTTTGTTTACTATCTTCCAGCATCTCTTGACATAGTTGTAATGCGCACCACGAAACCCTATTAATAGACTTTTCATTTTTATTCTGAATGGTTTGGATATCAGATGGTCACTATATGTAAAGCCACTGGAGTTAAATTTATATTTCCGTCATATTCGCCACAGCCACGTTACCATGCTCACAGACAAAAGGTTTTCTCCATATCTTATTACAAAACGGATCAGCGATCCTATAGATAGAATCGACGTATAACATCATTTGAAGTTGCAGAGATATTACAGGAAATAGTATCATATTAGTATTATACAAAAAATAAAACCGGAAAATCCCATAGATTACATAGGATACCCGTATTTTTGCATATAAACCTTAAATTTATATAAATTTTTTCACATAGTAATTGCCTTTTTGCTATAATATATAGTATAGTTATGTTGAGGAAGTATGTAAAAAATATTCACCATTTTAAAAAGAACAGGAAGTGATCCTATGAAGATAGAACGTATCAATGAAAATCAGATCCGTTGTACGCTTACCAGCTTTGATTTAAGCGTCCGAAACCTTAATTTAGGCGAACTTGCCTACGGCAGTGAAAAAGCCCGCAACCTGTTCCGCGAGATGATTCAAAAAGCCTCTAACGAAGTGGGATTTGAAGCAGAAGACATTCCTCTCATGGTAGAAGCAATTCCGTTATCCAACGAAAGCGTGATGTTAGTAATCACTAAAATTGATGACCCGGAAGAATTAGATACAAGGTTTGCAAAATTTTCACCAACAACAGACGAGGATTTAGATTCCATGCCTGCAGATCTGGCCAGTGAGCTTTTAGAAGGTGCTGATGGTCTGTTAAATCTGTTGGGAATCGACAAAAAAGAAGAGCCGGAAGAAGAAAAACCCAAAGAGCAATCAACCGCTTCCTCAGTAAGAATCTACTGTTTTCAGAGTCTGGATCAAATTTCTGATGCTGCAAAGATCATCGGACAGGTTTATGATGGCAGGAATACTTTATATAAAAAACCAAATACCAGACAGTATTATCTGGTAATACGTAACACACCTGAGAAGTCACTGGACTTCAGCCGGGTATGCAATCTTCTTGCAGAGTACGGATCCAAGATTCATCAGGATTACGCCTCCGAAGCGTACTACAAGGAACATTACGAGGTCCTGATTGAGGGGAATGCCCTTCAGTCACTTGCACAACTTTAATCCGTTCCTTTGCTCATAGTACTTCATCACAAGCCAAAATGAGGTTCGGCCCGCTATGGGTCGAACCTCATTTTTAAATTTCCCCCTCATCAAGAAAATAAGAAGCAATTAAATCTAATGTAGCATCTGTCTCTCTGCAGGGTATTAAAATCCAATTATGGAACATGCCAGCTCCTTTTTTATAAATCAGCTCTGTTCCCTTAAAACTGCCCGCTTTTTCTGCAAGCAAATCACAATCCGGAGTCATAATATCTTCCGTTCCAGAAAATATCAGAATTTTGCCCAGATTGTCCCAGTCTCCGTAGATAGGAGAAACAAAGGGATGATCGGAAGCCAGGGAGCCCCGGTAACGGATTCCCGTTTCTCTTAGCGTTTCTACCGGAAGGAGAACATCTGCTTTTTTCGCTATCTTAATCAGGGGATTATCCAGAGTAATATCTAACCACGGCGAAATTACCGCAGTTTTAACCGGAAGGGGTAAGTTCTTATTATCCCGAAGCTCCTGTAAAAAGGATAGTGCCAAGCCGCCTCCTGAAAAATCTCCCAAAAAAAAGAACTGATCTTCCCTATACTCCTTAATAAGGCGGCTGTATACATGAAGCAGATATTGGTGCACTTCTAAAGCTGTATATTCCGGAGACAGAGGACAGAAGGGAATCGTGACCTTCATCTGATGGGATAGAGCAAAATATTCTGAAAGCTCCAGATAACGGCTGGAAGGTTCCAGGGAATATGCACCGCCCGGCAGCATTAATATGTGCTTTTGACTGGTATAGCTGCCGTTGATCGTGACTCCCGAAAAGCCATCCACACTCCACTCCTTCACCCGGATCTTTCTATTATAATGATCCCGGTCAATGACATTGCCGCCCCGTTTCGGTGCCAGAAGCTCCGCTTCCATCTTTTTTTCTCCATTACCAAATCCAGCTAAAAATTTTGTCATTTGTATCTTCAGGCTCACGGCTGTGGTTCTCCTTCCGCTTAAAACTTATCAGGCCTTACAGGCTTTGTTTAATTTCCTTAACTCATGAATGATAAACTGACTGACCACAATTGCTGAAATGATATCTGCGGCAGGCCCTGCATACAAAATTCCTGAAAGACCAAAACGAAGAGGCAGAATTAAAATCAGCGGTATTAATAATAAAAGCTGGCGAAGCATGGACAAAATAGATGCTTTTAAAGGCTGTCCCGTTGACTGGAAATAGCTTGTGCTGACAACCTGAAAGCCCGCTGCAAATATACCAAGCATGTATATCCTTAAGCACCGTTCAGCAAAGAGGTTAAACTGAGGATCCTCAGTTCCGAACAGACTTAAAATAGCTCCCGGGAATAGCTGACAGACCAGCCAGCCTAACACTGCCACAGTGGTTGCAGATGCTGCAGCCACCAGAAATGTCTTTCTCACCCGCTTTGGCTGGTTTGCACCTTTATTAAACCCAAAGATAGGCTGTGACCCAATTCCGATTCCAAGGCAAATGGAGACTAAAATCATACCAATCTTATTGACAATTCCCATGGCACTAAGCGCCACATCGCCGCCTACAGCGGTCTGATTACCATAATACACCAGAGAATTATTCATGACAACCTGTAAAATAGTTGATGCAATCTGAGTAATACCGCTGGAGATTCCAAGTGGGAGTACCATGCGGCATATTTCCGAATCAACACGCAGGATGCTTTTGCGATAGCGCATGTTTTTGCCTTTTTTCACAAAATACATGACTAAAACAACCGCTGAAATAATCTGGGAAGTAATGGTTGCAATGGCTGCTCCTGTAACACCCCAGTGGAAAACGAAAATATAAACAGGATCCAGAATTGTATTTAAAAATGCGCCGGCCAGCATGGCATACATAGCGACAGATGGACTGCCATCAGTTCTTGCCATGTTGCTAAGTACTACCCCAAGCATATTAAACGGAGTACCTATTAACATAATGGAAGTATACTCTCTGGCATAAACCATGGTATTATCCGTTGCGCCAAAAAGCCTTAACATGGGATCCAAAAATATAAAACCAGCAGCCACTACAACAGCACTTGCTGCCAGAGTAAGAATCGTTACAGTACCAAGAGTTCGTTCTGCTTCTTCTTCCTTCTTTTCACCAAGCTTAATGGCGGCATAAGCACTTCCTCCCGCTCCAAGGAGGGTTGAAACTGCTAAAATGATAGTGACAATGGGAAATGAAATGGTAGTCGCAGCATTTCCCAAATAACCGATTCCCTGTCCAATAAATATCTGATCTACGATGTTGTAAACTGAGTTTACCAGCATGGCGATAATCGCAGGAAGAGCAAACTGCATCAGCAGATGTCCGATTGGTTTATAGCCCAGGGGATTTCCCCCCTGATTTATCTTGTTGTGTTCCATAAATTATGTCATTCCTTTCCTTTTTGCCTGCTATTAAAACGATGTGCATTATCCGCCATGCGGATGAGCAGCCGCTCTGCTTCTTTGCGCTCTGCGCCTGTAAGTCCTTCTAAAATTATTTCTGCCCATTCATCTACACACTCCTGGGTCTTTTCTACAACCGGATTCGCCTGGTCAGTTAAATAGATTCTTCGTATCCGCTTGTCCTCTTCTTCCGTTTCCGTCCGCACATAGCCTTCTTCTTCCAGCTTTTTTACTGCCCGTGTGGCTGTCGCCTTATCATAATTTCCGTTTAATGCCAGTTCATGAAGATTCATGCCCGGATGATTAAAAATCTGCAATAAAAAAAACTGTTGTCCACAGCCTATCTGAAAAGAAGATAATCGGTTTGCGTAAAACATATTATTCAGCCTTTGGAGGATGGAAATATATTTCCCGATATCTCTGTGTTTATCCAATTGATTCACCTCCTGGTGTTTAAACACGTATATACAAAATAATTCAAAAACAGCATATCACAAAATAGTTGCACTCGCAACTATTTTATTTTGGCAGATAAAAATTGGAAATGAGAAAAGGATCCGTCTTAATGACCGATCCTTTTCTCTTATACTATTTCTCTTAATTTTTAAAGATCTGGCAGGTTTTGGCGCAGGCAGCTTCTGTTGCTGCACACCCCCCCAGTGCTGTTTCTCTTAATTCAAATGGAATAGATCGTCCAACCGTCATCATGGTATCCACCATCTGGTCAAATGGTATCAGCTGCCGGATTCCGGCCAGAGCCATTTCCGCACAGACCAGGGCATTGGAAGCACCGATTACATTACGGCTCTGACATGGACACTCCACCAGTCCTGCTACCGGATCACAGACTAAGCCAAGTAAATTAACAAGTGCAGCGGACGCTGCATCCATACATTGCTGAGGAGTTCCCCCCATGATTTCGGCTGCAGCTGCAGCTGCCATGGCAGAGGCTGCCCCCACCTCAGCCTGACAGCCAGCCTGAGCACCCGCTACGGAAGCATTTCTCATAATCAGATACCCGATGGCACTTGCTGTAAAAAGACCGGATATGATCTGCTCATCATCAAGGGAAAACTCCTCCTCCAATGCAAGCAATAGTCCGGGAAGAACTCCGGAGCTTCCGGCTGTAGGCGCTGCCACGATCAGACCCATGGAAGCATTCACCTCAAGAACCGCCAGAGAATAAGTAATTGCTTTGGAAAGCATACTTCCACATATGGATTTTCCCTGACGTCTTCTGTCCCTTACCTTTTTTGCCTCTCCCCCGATGAGTCCTCCAATGGAGGGAACCGGTTCGTCTAACGGCTTATGACAGGCTTCCTTCATGATTCGATAAGCTTCCTTCATTCGCCTCATTATTTCTTCCGAAGAGGCGCCATATTCACTGATTTCACGTTGAATCATGATATCGGAAATCGGGCAGCCATTCTCTTCGCACAATTGCAGTAATTCTTGTCCTGAAATAAAATCCATAGCTCCTCCTAAACCTGAATCAGCATTACATCTTCAACTTTTTCATGTTCCCGCAGTTTTTGAAGCAGTTCCTGGGGAATCTCTTCATCTGATTCCACTACAGAATAGGCAGTAGCCCCCTTCTTTTCCCGGTACAAACGCATAAATGCAATGTTTACATTTCTTTCACTTAAGCAGGTAGCGATATAGGCCACCATCCCGGGATAGTCCAAATGCCGGATTACCAGAGTGGAGTACTCTCCTGTAAAATCAACATCAACGCCATTGATTTTAACAATTTTCACCTTACCGCCGCCGATAGAAACTCCTCTTACGGACATAAAAGCCCCATCTGTGCCAGTTAAATGAATCTCAACGGTATTTGGATGAACTTCCGTTTCTTTTTCATTGGTAACAAAAGAATAAATAAGTCCCTGTTCTTCTGCCAGTTGAAAAGAATTCTTAATTCTCAAATCGTGAGTCTCAAATCCCAGCATTCCTCCCAGCAGGGCACGGTCTGTACCGTGCCCTTTGTAAGTCCTGGCAAAGGAACCGTATAGTACGAATTCAACCTCTTTCACAGAGCCAGGAAATAATTTTTTTACCAGAAGTGCGATGGCTACGGCTCCTGCCGTATGGGAGCTTGACGGTCCTACCATATTGGGACCGATCACATCAAATATACTGATTGACGGCATATTAATTGCTCCTTTCAAAGCGTGTGGTCTTATTTTTCTTTTTTAATGTATTTGCGGTAGTATGATTCTACCAGTGCACTGATTGCATTATCACCGGATACATTGCAGGCAGTTCCAAAGCTGTCCTGTGCAATATACATTGCCTGTAAAAGGCTGGCAATATCTCCCACTGCCGGAATTCCGACGATTGGGAAAAATGGAGTGGCAGTAAAAATAGATCCGCCCGGAGCTCCCGGAGATGCAACTAAAGCAACTCCCAGAACGCAGATAAATGGAAACAGTGTAAGGAAACCATGAGGCATTCCGTAGATTAATAAGGTGGCTGTCACGCAGCAGGTAATGGTGATCATGGAACCTGCCATATGAATGTTGGCACATAACGGAACTACGAAGTTACGGATTTCCTCGGAAATTCCATTGCTTTCCGCACATTTAATATTAACCGGAATGGTAGCAGCTGAAGACTGAGTACCGATAGCCGTTAAATATCCTGGGATCTGATTCTTCATCATGGTAATAGGATTGCGTTTTGTTACGGTTCCCGCAAATGTAAATGCTATTAAAAGGTAAAGAAGATGCAAAATTATAACAACAAGGAATACCTTCCAAAGTACGGACATAATTGCAAATGTAGTTCCCTGATAAGTCATTTTTGCGAAAGTTCCGCAGATATACATGGGAAGCAGCGGGATAATGATACGGTTTAATACCTTGGTAATAATTTCAGATAAATCTTTAAATACATTATAAAGGGTATCCCCAATTTCCTTTCCTCTCATGGTACTGATTGATACACCCAGAACGAATGCCAGTACAACTGCTGCCGTAGTCTCCAGCAGAGGAGTGATGGCCAGGGAGAAATATCCTTCTATGGCCCTGTCACTTGCAGCGGCAACTTTGGAAACCACTTCCTCATTAACAAAGGTGGGGAAAAAGCTGCTGGCTACAAAATATGAAGCGCTTCCTGCAATGAGGGTAGACGTATAGGATATTGCTGCTGTAAACGCTAACAGCTTACCCGCCCCCTGTGACAAATCCGCAATACCCATGGTTACAAACGCAACAACCATCAGCGGAATGATAAACATTAAAAACTGCTTAAATAAATCTGCTGCTGTAATTAAAATGGAGATGACAAAGCTTGGAGAATACAGTCCCAACAGAATTCCGATTATGATGGCAATGATTAATTTGGGTACAAGTCCAAGTTTCTTTTTACTTTTTTCCATTTCAATACCTCCCTTTCATTAGTGAATAAAATATTTTTTACTTCTCTTCGTATCAATGTAATTTATTTTATCATAAAAATTTAATAAATGCAATATTTTTGTGTGATTCGGCAAAAAATAAAATGTCCTGCATTATTTTTTGTTTATTTTAACAAACAATGCAGGACATTTCTCTAATCTTTATGATTCCCCAACTAAATTTTACTCATTTTTCCTTATCCGTAACAACTCCGGCATTTCTAATATGCATATATACGGTATTCTTAGAAATGTCCAGATACTCCGCAACTTTAACTACCGCATCCTTTAGAGTAAAGACCCCCTGCTGGCACAGTATATTAATAATCTCTTTATTTTTAAGAGAAGGCAGAATCTGGTCGTCCTCCATCACTTCGCTGCGTACCTCCGAAACCTTACTGTAAATCAGTTCATCCAGATTACTGGCAAATGTCTCAGTCTTTACCTGGGCACGGGATGTAATATCCGGTATGAAGCCGGAAAGAATCTCGGAAAAATTAGTATTTAAATAAAAATTAATGCAAAGAAGACCGATAATCCGGCTTTCCTCACCCCGCACAACAATCGTGGTTGATTTTAAAGGCTCTCCCTTCTTATTCTTTGTAAAATAAGAAATATACCCCTTTTCACCTTCTTTTTTAATCTGTTCCAGCATCTGGAGTGCCAGATCCGTAATAGGCATACCCTCTGCCCGGCCGGTATGATGGCCATTAATGATTTTTATTACCGAATGCTCCGTATCTTCCAGACTGTGTAACACCATCTCATAACCACTGCCCAGATAATCCGCCAGCCCTTCCAGTAAAACCTTATAGGAATCAAGTATAATCCGATCAATCAACGTCAAATGCACATTATAATCCTTCATTGAAACCCTCCTCTTTTCAGTTATATGAGGAAACACCCATAATTTTTATAGAATTATAGCATGCGCTGAAATATTTTTCAACATTATCACCAGATTCCAGATAAAATAATGCAAAATATTACATTAATAAAGTCCGAACCATTGAGATCCGGACTTTTTATTTAAATATTTTTTACTTATATTTCTTTTTCATTCATAAAGAAAAGAAGGGAAGCAAAATCACCTGTTTCCTTAAAGAAACGGTTTCTGTTTATGGGAAGTCCCGCATGCATCAGCTCACTTCCATAATATTCCCCTTTATCGCCTTCAACAGTCACCTGATAAAGTACATCTTCGCCAAGTCCGGCAAATTTTAATCTAAGCCATCCTGCATTGGCCGGATTTAAGGTCTGATAATAAGCGGCAATTGCCTGTTTCTGGTCCTCAGATACTACCATCCAGGCAGTATCATTTCCCTCAAACGGACTTTTCAGCCGGTAAAATGTGCCCTGATGTAAAAGTTTTCGATTCTTTTTATAAATATCAATCTGCTCTTTTACCAGCTGCACTTCTTCCTCACTTAAATGATTTAAATCAAGCTCATATCCAAAGGCTCCAAAGAATGCTGCATTTCCCCTGGTTTTCAAAGGCGTAATCCGGTGAATCTGGTGATTTGGAACCGCTGATATATGAGCTCCAATACTGGATACAGGGTAGACCATGCTGGTTCCATACTGAATTTTCAACCGGTCAATGGCATCTGTATTGTCACTGCACCACGCCTGAGGCGCATAATAAAGCATTCCCGGATCAAATCTGGCTCCTCCGCTGGCACAGGACTCAAACAAAATCTGTGGAAAATCATGAATTAAGCGGCTGTAAAGATTATAAACTCCCAGAATGTATTTATGCATCACCATTCCCTGCTGGTCCTTACCCCCGCCCCGTGAAAAGCATTCTGTAATATAACGGTTCATATCCCATTTAATATAAGATATTTTTGCGCCTTCTATCACATCTTTTAACATCTGGTAAACGGAATCCACAATTTCGCTTCTGGAAAAATCCAGCACATGCTGCTGTCTGCTGGGTGTTTCATAACGCCCTGGAGCGGAAATAATCCAGTCTGGATGGGCCTCATAGAATCTGCTGTTTTTATTGACCATCTCCGGTTCGATCCACAAACCAAACTTAAGTCCCATGGCTTCGATCTTCTCTGACAACCCGGATATGCCTCCCGGCAGCTTCTCCTTATTGACATACCAGTCCCCCAGACTGCGGTCATCGTGGCTGCGTTCGCCAAACCAGCCGTCATCAAGCACAAACAGCTCCACCCCTGTTTCCTTTGCTTTTCTTGCAATGGTTAGAATCTTATCTTCATTGAAATCCATATAGGTGGCTTCCCAGTTATTTAAAAGCACGGGCCGCTCCCGGTCTCTCCAGTATCCTCTGGCAAGTCTTGTTCTGTAAAGTCTGTGGTATACCTGACTCATGTAAGACAATCCCTGATCGCTGTATACCATAACAAGCTCCGGTGTCTGAAATGATTCCCCGGTTTTTAAAGGCCATTCAAAGGTATCTGGGTGAATTCCCATTAAAACCCTGGTTGTATCATGGGAGCAGACCTCTGCCTGGGCAAGAAAACTTCCACTGTAGACCAGGCTGAATCCGTAAACAGTTCCACTTCCTTCTGTGGCGTTTTTTTCCGCAAGTGCCAGAAAGGGATTATGTTCCGCACTGCTGATCCCCCTCATGCTGTAGACAGACTGAATCCCCTGTTCCAGCGGCCTCCGCTTTACATACCGTTCCCTGGACCAGGCACCTGATAAGTGAATCATATCAAAGTTCGATTCCGGTAAATCAACCGCTGCACTCATGGCATGTAACAGCACAATTTCCTCTGTTCCGTTATGTGTAAAACAGGCATTTCTTGTTATCACCGGACGCTCTTCATATATGGTATAAGTGAGGATTAAATCTGTATCAATGAGATCATCATGAAGCCGGATTGTTAACGTGCATGCTTCTGAATCATCTTCCGTATAGGTAGAGGGAAGAGGTTCAATGGAAGGCTTGCCATTGCAAATGTTATGGTCAGCATAAGTAAAGTTTGTAGTCCTGCTGCCGTTCTCCTGTCTTACACTGTACGCACCGTACCGGTAATCTCCGGTTCCATATGCCGGATACTCCTGTTTTGTATACTGCAGGCATAAATTGACTGGATAAGGGCAGCTGATTGCAGCATGGGGACGCTCACCCGTTTCGAAAAGATACTCAAACGACTCCCGGTCCCTGATTCGTTTCCCATAATACAGATTGCCCAGCTGGCCGTTTCCCATAATCTGAATGATATAACTGACAGACTGGTTATACAGATGAAACTCTTTTGCTTGTTGATGATAAATGATTGGCATAGTGTAAACTCCTTTATAATTTTCCTCCTGATGTTGCAATTCCTTCAATAAACTGTTTCTGGAAAATCAGGTAAATGATAACCATGGGAATACAGGCTAGCAAAGAAGCTGCCATAAGTTCCGGATAGTTGGTCACAAACTGACCCTGCAGCTTTGCAAGTGCTGCAGAAAGCGGCATGGTATTTTGTTCTGTATTGACGACTAATGGCCACATCAGTTCCTTAAAAGCAAACAATGCGGTGAATATTCCAAGCGCTACCATGGAGGATTTCGTAAGCGGCGCCATTACATATAAAAATGCCTGACCGATGTTGCAGCCATCAAGTCTGGCTGCTTCCTCTAACGATGCTGGTAGCCCCATATAGGCCTGACGAAGCAAAAAGGTTCCAAAGGCTGTAACCAGTCCTGGGAAGAGGAGACCAAAGGAGGTATTTAACAGGCCCAGCCTGCCCACCATCAGATATTGTGGAATAATAAATATCTGGGATGGAACCATCATCTGGAATAAAACCAGGGAAAACGCAAGATTCTTTCCTTTGAAATGAAGCCTTCCAAAGGCATATCCTGCCATGGTAGCTGTAAGCACTGCACAGACTACACGTTCTATAATAAGAACCAGTGTATTATAGTACAGCCTCAGAAAATTCATTTTACTCATTACAGATAAAAATGCATCCTTTCTCCATACAGAAGGAAAGATAATAAATGGATTCATCTGCGTCGCCTCAGACGCTGTTTTAAAAGCCGTAAGTATCATCCATAAGAAAGGAACCAGCATAACAACAGAGCCCACTGCAAGCACGAAGTATTGCAGTACTGACTTAAATTTTCTATTCTTATCCATCATTCTCCCCCTTAGTTGTAATTAACCCACTTCTTCTGGCAAAGAAGCTGGATTACCGTAATGAGCAGGATTACTAAAAGTAACAGCATGACAATGGCGGAGCCATATCCTTTGTTTCCCTCAACAAAGGAATATTTATAGAACAGATAAACCAGGGACTGGGTTTTTACCAGAGCCGGATTGGATTTTTCCATCATCATATAAATACTGTCAAATACCTGCATGGCTCCAATTACTCTGGTTACAGTCACGAAAAACATGGTGGGGGAAATCAGGGGAAGGGTGATGTAGAAAAACTGTTTCACTCCTCCGGCTCCGTCAATTTCCGCTGCTTCATAATAATCTCTGGGGATCTCCTGAAGACCGGCAAAAAACAGAACCATGTTGTATCCGATTACCGACCAGATTCCCACGATGGCTACGGAAATATAAGCGATTCCAGGATCTGAAATCCAGTTTACAGAGGAAAGCCCGATTCGGTTTAAAAGGTGGTTAATCAAACCAAATTCTGAATTATAAAGCCATCTCCAGACCATGGCTACCGCTGCCGGAGCAGCAACCATTGGCAGAAAATAAATAGTCCTCCAGATGGAACGGCCTTTTATTTTTCCGTTCAGTATAACAGCAAGCACCAGCGCAATAGCAATGGAAAATGGCACTTCCACAAGTGCATATTTAAAGGTATTCCAAAGAGCCTGCCAGACTGTACCGTCCTGCAAAAGCTTACTGTAATTACCAAGCCCTATAAATACATTTCCCTTACCAAAGGCTCCGGTTTTAAAGAAACTTTGATAGATTGTCTGAAAGATTGGTATAATATTCAAAATTATGAGGCCTGTCATGGTAGGCAGCAGAAACAGCCAGCCCCACAAAAATTCACTTTTTTCCCGTCTTGATACCGTTTTTTCTCTGTTCATGCAGTCCCTCCGCAAATTCGTTAAAAGGGGAGGCATCCGTTATATCTGCCTCCCCGACCATACCTATTCTTCCGCCAGCATGGCATTCATTTCCTTATCAATATCCTTGCAGACATCTTCTACACTCTTCTTTCCAGTCCATGCATCAATCAGTTTTTCATGAATCATGTTGGTCCATGCTACTGTTGATTTGGAGTATGGACGAATAACCAGATCATCCATCATATCCAGATATGCCTGTAAATTAAAGCTGGGGTATGCCTTAACCCAGTTAGCTGTGGTTCCCTGATAAGCTGAAATTACGATTCCAAGGTCAGACTGTTTCTGCTGAGCTTCTTTGGAACCCATGTATTCAATGAGTTTCCAGGCCTCTTCCGGCATGGAGGTATTGGCAGATGCTGCCCAGCCAAGACCATTATAGATAGATGCACGTCTTCCTGTGGTTTTATCCTTTGGAAGAACTGCAATATCACAGTTTGCTTTTACGTAATCATTGTTGCAAAGTTCTGAAAGCATCCAGGAGCCCTGGGTAATCATAGCTACCTTGCCTGCTTCAAATAACGCTTCTTCCTTATTCTCTGCAATTACCTCATATGGAGGAGCATACCCTTCTTTCATAAGGTCGGTAAGGAACGTAAGAGCCTTTATGGTTCCCGGCTGTGTAAATCCGGATGACTTTTTGTCCTCGCTGATTACGTATCCGCCCATATCGTAAACCGGGTTGCACCAGCCTGCCTGATCGTTGGTCGGATTAATTGCAAATCCATACTGGCTGCCATCTGCCTTGGTAAGCTTTTTCGCTGCATCTGCAAAATCATCCCAGGTCCAATCCTTGCTTGGATAAGAAATTCCAGCTGCATCAAACATGGTTTTATTGTACCAGAGAGCGATTGTGTCTATGTCTTTTGGTACTGCATACTGCTTGGTTCCCTGCCAATTATAAATGTTTACAATCTCTTTTGGGAATTTATCCATCTCAAGGGTTTTACTAGCTTTGATCCGGTCTGTTAAATCCAAAAGCATCTCATATTCTGAGTACCGTGCGATCTCATTGGAATGCATCCAGAATACATCAGGAAGAGAACCTCCCGTAGCACCTGCTTCCAGCATGGTCCAGTACTGATCCCATGGTGTTACCTGTATCTGTGTTTTAATTCCGGTTTCTTTTGTAAAATCAGCCATGATCTTTGTCAGACCTGGTTCCTGGTTCTTATCCCAGATTGCTACAGTCAGTGTTCCGGAAGAGCCCCCTTTTTCCTTCTCTGTTTCTGCGGCGCTTGATTCCTGCTTTGATTCCTGTTTGGTCTCCTGTGATCCTGCAGTTGTTGCCTGGCCACTGTTTTGCTGACTCGTACATCCAATCAGTGCGGTTGCTGCAATTACTGCCATTGCTGCTGGTAATCCCCATCTCCGTTTCATTTTGTTACCTCCCATAATTTGTCACTTTCAATAGTTGCAAAAATTATACCCAGTACATTTTTGTTGCTTTTTATTATTATAAACCTAATTATAATCGGTTCTTTGTTAATTTTACATAGATTAATGTGATTTTTATATGGCGTTTTGTTACATTCATTCATCAGCCTGGTAAAACTGCTTCCTGTACCGGAGCGGAGATTCCCCCTCGGCTTTTTGAAAGCATCTGCAGAAGACCGAGGCATCGTGGAAACCACAGGAAAGAGCTGTTTCCGTTATACTTAATGAGGTATCCTCTAAAAGCCGCTTTGCTTCAAACACCCGGTACTGAGTCAGAAAGTACTTGGGAGATACCCCTTTGTGCTTTTTAAATATCCGGTAAAGATAGGTCCGGTCAATGCCGATAAACCTTGCTACATCCGCAATCTGTATAGGATAGCTGTAATTATGCCGGATATAAGTTTCTGCCTGCTCAAGATAACTTTTTTCAAATAGATCCGACTCTTTTGTATTACCTGGAAACCGGGAAAACAAAAGATAAAGATACCCCCTCATCTCGTCCATGTTATGGGCTGTGCTGTAAAAAGCATTTACAAGTTCCAGTATAATCTCCCTCCACTGGTTCCCGTCTATAAAACGATAGCAGTAACCAGCTTCCTCTTTGCGGTATTCATAAACCAGACGTTCTGCCTCATTTCCGGAAAATGCCACCCAGGCATATTCCCAAGGGTCTTTGTCATCTGCCTGATAATACGTTACTTCCTGAGGCTTAATCAAAAAAGCCTCCCCCGCTATAAGCCTGTATTCTTTGTCAGCGATCCGGTAAATCCCCTTTCCTTTCAATATAACATGAAGGAGGTAATGTTTGCGGACTGCAGGTCCGAAAAAATGACCGGGTGCACACCTTTCGTGACCGCAATAATAGATGGTCAGTTCCCTTGCTGATTGATTCATTTTAAAACCTCCGTGCAACAAAATGACAATTTTTAGAAACAAACTTCCTATCTTTTTATCTGCTGTGATTATACAATAACCTTAAAAGACAGACAAGAAAAACAAGGAGGAAAAACGATGATTAAAATTACTTTTATGGGAGCTGGAAGTACGATATTTGCAAGGAATGTCCTGGGTGACTGCATGTGTACACCTGCACTGCGGGATGCCGAAATTGCCTTGTATGATATTGATCCCGTAAGGCTAATGGACTCACAGCTTATTTTAAGCGCAATCAACAAAAATGTGAATGAGGGCAGAGCAGATATTCACACCTATTTAGGACCGGAAAACAGAAAAGAAGCTTTGTCTGGTGCTACCTTCGTGGTAAATGCAATCCAGGTTGGCGGATATGATCCATGCACCATCACCGACTTTGAAATACCGGAAAAATACGGCCTGCGCCAGACCATTGCAGACACTTTGGGAATCGGCGGTATCATGAGGGGGTTAAGGACGATTCCTGTTATGGAGGATTTTGCCAGAGATATGGAGGAGGTCTGCCCCAATGCCTGGTTTTTAAACTATACCAATCCCATGGCAATCCTGACCGGTTTTATGCAGCGGTATACCTCAGTTAAAACCATTGGTCTGTGTCACAGTGTACAGGTCTGTTCGGAAAATCTGTTAAAAGAACTGGGTATGGAAGACCGCCTGGAGGGACGGACAGAGCTGATTGCAGGAATTAATCATATGGCCTGGCTTTTAAATATTCATG
>SVDS01000074.1:0-8390 GCA_015057715.1 Paenibacillaceae bacterium | reverse complement strand
TATGGAAGACCGCCTGGAGGGACGGACAGAGCTGATTGCAGGAATTAATCATATGGCCTGGCTTTTAAATATTCATGGAAGGAACGGTGATGATCTGTATCCGGCCATTCGCCAGAAGGCTTTTGAGATGAATCAGGCTGGCGGTCACAAGGATATGGTACGCTTTGAATACATACGGAACCTGGGCTATTATTGTACAGAATCCAGCGAGCACAATGCTGAGTATAATTCCCTGTTTATTAAATCCCGCTACCCCCAGCTCATTGAAGAATTTAATATTCCTTTGAATGAATATCCAAGACGCTGCATCAAGCAGATTAATGAATGGGAGGAAGAGAAGAAATCCATTTTAAATAACGGAGCCATTACTCATACCCGTTCTCTGGAATATGCTTCCTATATTATGGAGGCCATTATAACCAATCAGCCTTATAAAATTGGCGGAAATGTTTTAAATCAGGGGCTGATTGAAAATCTCCCTTCTGATGCATGTGTGGAAGTTCCCTGTCTGGTGGATGGAAGCGGTATTACTCCCTGCCATGTCGGCCGTCTTCCAGTCCAGCTGGCTGCCATGAATATGACAAATATTAATCCTCAGCTGATCACCGTGGAAGCGGCCAGAACCAGAAGCAGGGAAATGATTTACCAGGCTGCCATGCTGGATCCCCATACCAGCGCTGAACTTAGTATCCGGGATATCCGGGCCATGGTAGATGAACTGATTGATGCACACGGTGACTATATGAGTATGTACCGATGACATTTCTTCCTCAAATAAGATTTGCATGTAAAATCTGCTTCCTGTATAATAGATATGAATAATCAGTATCCGATTGAGGGGGCATAGCTTTGACTGAAAAACAGACGAGTTATAAAAGTGTGGCGGGATTCCGTTGTTTAAGAAACATCAAGCGTCAAACCAATGATTTGTATCTGGTCCACTGCGGAATTCAGCAGTGTCCTCCCGGATATACGTACAATCACAAGATTCCCAATGAATATCACCTTCACTTTGTTTTGGGAGGAGCGGGTGTTCTGGAGACGGGAGGCACTCATTATGAGCTGGCGGCTGATGATATATTTCTGATACCAAAAGGGCAGCCCATTCAATACCATGCCGATTATGAAAACCCATGGGAATATATGTGGATCACCTTTGACGGTACCATGGCAGAAGCCTATTTAGGGTATGCAGGTCTGTTAAACGATCATTGTGCCATCCATTCCCAGATCCCCAACCGGTGCTATCTTCCCATGATACAGAAGATGCTGGACACCAACCAGCTGACCTTTGCCAATGAAATTAAGCGTGTGGGATATCTCTATGAGATCCTATCCACGCTGATCGAGACACAAAGCAGCCTTCGTACAAGCAGGAATCAGTATGACTATTCCATTGATACTTATGTGGATTATGCACTTCAGTATATTAAGATGAACTATGACCGTATTAAAGTTCAGGATATAGCAGATTATATCGGAATTAACCGCTCTTATTTAACGTCAATTTTTAAAAAGAAGCTGGAAGTTTCTCCTCAGGAGTACTTAATGAGATTCCGTTTAAACATTGCTGCCCAGGAACTTGCCAGCACCTGCAGGTCCATACAGGAAATTGCCACCAGCATCGGTTATGATAATCCGCTGACCTTTTCAAAAATATTCAAGCAGGAATATGGAGTAAGTCCCAGACATTACCGGGAAGAAAAAAAAGAAATTAAGAATGAAAAATAAGGAGGCAGATCGTTAAGACCGCCTCCTTATACTCTATCTGTCTGCTAAGACTTCATTAATCTGAGAAACCAGAACATCACAGTCAATTCCATGAACCTGACAAGCTTCCTCTAAAGACTCTCCCTGAGATGCCGGGCAGCCAAGACAATGCATACCTGCGCGCATCAGCATGGGTGCAACGCTGTCATCCATCTCGAGCAAAGCTCCGATCAGCATATTTTTATCAATCTGCATCTTGTATCCCTCCTTATAAAATTGTACATACTGTTTTTATAATATAATACTTTTTCATGCAATTAGCAAGGGTTTCATTTCCTTTTTTCTTTGAAATGCTTATAGAAAAATTTATCAATAAGCGCTATTGACATTGTATACAGTATTCATATATAATGTATTCATACAAAGGTCGTAGGAATTATAACCTTTGATGACACTTATTTATTATTGACACTTATTATAAAGATTTTTTATGGAGGTACAAACAAATGAGACCGGAATGGAGAGCTTTTAACAACGGCATCTGGGAACACGAGATTAATGTCAGAGACTTTATTCAGAAGAACTATACCCCTTACGATGGGGATGATACTTTCCTTGCAGGACCCACAAAAAAGACTGAAGAACTGTGGGCACAGGTTATGGAGTTAAGCAAACAGGAGCGTGAAGCAGGCGGTGTCCTTGATATGGATACAAAGCTGGTTTCCACTATTACTTCTCATGGCCCCGGATATTTAGACAAGGACAAAGAAACAATTGTTGGATTTCAGACAGATAAGCCTTTTAAACGTTCCCTGCAGCCTTACGGCGGTATCCGAATGGCAGAAAAGGCATGTGCAGACAATGGTTATACCATTGATCCAGAAATAAAAGAATTTTTCAGCGTTCACAGAAAGACTCACAACGCAGGCGTTTTTGATGCTTATACAGAAGAAATGCGTAACTGCCGCTCCAGCCACATTATCACCGGACTTCCGGATGCTTACGGCCGCGGACGTATTATCGGTGATTACCGAAGAGTCGCTCTTTACGGAATTGACCGTCTTATTGAAGATAAGGAAGAACAGAAGGACACAACCCGTTCTACCATGTATTCTGAAATAATCCGGGAAAGAGAAGAATTATCCGAGCAGATCCGTGCTTTAAAGGAATTAAAGAAACTTGGATCTATTTATGGATTTGATATTTCAAAACCAGCTATGAATGTGAAGGAAGCCATTCAGTGGACTTACCTGGCTTACTTAGCTGCAGTTAAGGAACAGAACGGTGCTGCCATGTCCCTTGGACGTACTTCTACTTTCATTGATATTTATGCTCAGAGAGATCTGGAAGAAGGTACTTACACAGAAGAAGAAGTTCAGGAATTTGTTGATCACTTTATTATGAAGCTTCGTCTTGTGAAGTTTGCACGTACACCAGAATACAATGAGCTTTTCTCAGGAGATCCTACCTGGGTAACAGAGTCCATCGGTGGTGTGGGTATTGACGGTCGTCCTCTTGTAACAAAGATGTCCTTCCGTTACCTTCATACACTTGAGAACTTAGGCACTGCACCAGAACCGAATTTAACAGTTCTCTGGTCCACAAAGCTTCCTGATAACTTTAAACGTTTCTGCGCAAAGACTTCCATCGCATCCTCTTCTATTCAGTATGAGAATGATGATTTAATGAGAGTTACCCACGGTGATGACTATGCCATTGCATGCTGCGTATCTTCCATGAGAGTCGGAAAAGAAATGCAGTTATTCGGAGCACGTGCCAACCTGGCAAAATGTCTTTTATATGCCATCAACGGCGGCGTGGATGAAATCACAAAGAAACAGATAGGTCCGAAATACCGCCCGATTACTTCTGAATATTTAAATTATGATGAAGTAATGGATGCTTATAAGGATATGATGCAGTGGCTTGCAAATGTTTATGTAAACGCGTTAAACATCATTCACTATATGCATGACAAATACAGTTATGAGCGCATCCAGATGGCTCTTCATGATAAAAAAGTAACCCGTTGGTTTGCAACCGGAATTGCTGGTCTTTCTGTTGTGGCTGACTCACTTTCCGCTATTAAATACGCTAAGGTGAAAGCAATCCGTGATGAGAATGGCATTGTTGTGGATTATGAAATTGAGGGAGATTTCCCGAAATACGGAAACAATGACGACCGCGTGGATCAGATTGCAAATGATCTGGTACACACCTTCATGAACTTTGTGAAGTCAAATCACACTTACCGCGGAGGAATTGCTACAACTTCCATCTTGACAATTACTTCCAACGTAGTATATGGTAAAAACACAGGAGCAACTCCTGACGGACGTAAGAAAGGTGAAGCGTTTGCTCCAGGAGCAAACCCAATGCACAGAAGAGATACTCATGGTGCAGTCGCATCTCTGGCATCTGTGGCCAAGCTTCCATTTAAGGATGCTCAGGATGGTATCTCCAACACCTTCTCTATCGTACCAGGAGCTCTTGGCAAAGAGGATAAGATCTTCACCGGAGACTTAGAAGTGGATCTTGAGCTGGCTTTAAGCGAGGATCAGAAGTAAGGAGTGGCTGTTATGGCAGATCCAAATGAAAAACAAATTGATGATATCGTTTCAATGCTGGATTCATTTATGACCAACAACGGCGGTCATATGAATATTCTTGTTGCGGAGGACGGTACCGTAAATGCCCATAAGACTATGGCAAAAACAGTTACCACAACCAATTCTCTTGACTGTGCCGAAGGCGATGTAGCCTGCCGCGTTCCTACCCTGTTTCAGGGCATGGACCGGGAAGAGGATGACCAATAGACAGTCAGGAATAACAAATGAACGAAAACACATAAGGAGGATAATACAATGGCAAACATCAGTGCATCTCAAATTGACAATCTCGTAAACTTATTAGATGGCTATGTACAAGAAGGCGGACATCACTTAAATGTCAATGTTTTTACAAAGGATACTCTTCTGGACGCACAAAAGCATCCGGAGAACTATCCTCAGCTGACCGTTCGTGTGTCCGGTTATGCAGTTAACTTTATCAAGCTTTCAAAAGAACAGCAGGATGAGGTTATTTCCCGTACATTCCACAGCAATATGTAACAATCAGAAAAGAAGGCGAAGCACTTATGACAGGACGTATCCATTCCATTGAAAGTTTTGGTACCGTCGACGGTCCAGGCGTGCGCATGGTGGTATTTTTTCAGGGCTGCCCCATGCGCTGCCAGTACTGCCACAACCCGGATACCTGGGAACTGGCAGGCGGCAGTCTGATGACAGTTGAGGAAATATTAAAGCAATATGAGTCGTCCCGGCATTTTTACCGGGGCGGAGGTATCACAGCCACAGGCGGTGAGCCGCTGATGCAGCTGGATTTTCTTACCCAGCTGTTTGAAGCAGCAAGAAAAAAGGATATTCATACCTGTCTGGATACCTCTGGAATAACATTTAATAGAAGCAATGAAGAATATTTAAAGAAGATAGACCGTCTTCTTGCTTCAACCAGCCTGGTCATGCTGGATATCAAGCAGATCAATGATATCCGGCATAAGCCCTTAACTGGTCATTCCAATGTGGCTATTCTGGATTTTGCCCGCTATCTTGATGAAAAGGAAATTCCTGTCTGGATCCGCCATGTGGTGGTGCCCGGCATCACAGACGAATCAGCAGATTTATACCATCTTGGACGCTTTATCGGACAGTTAAAAAACGTGAAGGCCCTGGATGTCCTTCCCTATCATGATATGGGAAAGGTGAAATATGAAAGTATGGGGTTGGATTATCCGCTGAAAGGCGTTCCACCTTTATCAAAGGAAGATGCTCTATCGGCTAAGAAGATCATTCTTACCGGAATCAGGGATGCCCGGACTAATGCGCCTGATCCCTATTGCTCCTAAAATTAAACATTAATTGTTACATTTTCTACTTGATTAAATTTTATTAATAGTATAAAATATAGAAAAATGTATAGAATATAAGGAGGTTATTTATCATGGCACGTGTTATTAGTGACGCTTGTGTAAGTTGCGGTTCATGCGAAGGCGAATGCCCAGTAAGCGCTATCAGCCAGGGTGATTCTCAGTTTGTTATTGATGCAGATGCTTGTATCGATTGCGGCGCATGTGAAGGCGTATGCCCTACAGGAGCTATTTCTGAAGCTTAATTATTTGAATACATATATGCCTCTTCCGTAAGGGAGGGGCATTTTGTTATTGATTTCCATATCTTTTTATTATCACTTATGTTAGTTGTGAAAGGAAGTTAGTATGAGAAAACCGCTGATAGGATTGACGCCTGCCCACGATACGGATAATAATGATATTAAGATGAGACCTACCTATTTACGTGCTTTAAAGGCTGCGGGGGGGATTCCGGTTGTTATTCCGCTGGAGGCGGATGAGGAGGAATTGAGGCAGCTGGTGGATGAGCTGGATGGTTTTTTGTTTACTGGAGGACCGGATGTTCATCCGTTTTTGTTTGGTGAGGAAACACAGGTACACTGTGGGAATGTATCGGAGGCAAGGGATCGGCTGGAGATTGGGCTGCTGCCATTTGTTTTGGAGAAACAAAAGCCGGTTCTTGGGATTTGCAGAGGCATTCAGGTGTTAAATATCGCTATGGGCGGGACGATCTGGCAGGATATCTTTTCTATGACAAAATCGGATTTTCCTATCGCACATACTCAGCCATTTGCATATCATATGCCCAGTCATACGGTTTCTCTGACCCAGGGAACCATGTTAAGGGAAATCGCTGGTATGGATACATTACGGGTTAACAGTATGCATCATCAGACTGTGAAGGATCTGGGGCAGGGACTGATTGCATCGGCTTACTCTCCGGATGATTTGATTGAGGCGCTGGAAATGCCTGGATATCCGTTTTTTGTTGGTGTTCAGTGGCATCCGGAATATTTATGGGAAAAGAATGAGGAAGCGTTTCGGCTTTTTAAGAGATTTGTGGAAGCTTGTTCTGAGAATTAAGACGTTGTAAAAAATCCGCAGTTTACACTTTCAGTGGCAACTGCGGATTTTTTGCCTGAGTCGCTTTTGGGCTCTTTTTATCTGAAAGTGAGAGAATGCTATAACTTTTTTCCGTTTCGACCAAATTTCTTTTTGCGGTTAAAGAAGGGGATCTTGGATGCTGCGGCTTCTGCACGGCCTTTGTTGTCTTTCTGATAGGTACGAAGCAGCTCGTCCAACTGTTTGTAGCGCTCTTCTTCTTTTTCTTCTTTCAGGTTCATTAAGTACTCCATTTCCTTAATGACCTTGTCATTGACCAGACTGCTGACGTCCTGGCTCAACTGCTCATTATTTAACTCCAACGCACGTCCAATGATGTGATTCATGATTTCCTGAAACTGTTCCATCTTTCCCTGTGCAATAGAGACCTGTGCTGTGTTATGTACCTCCAGGCCTGACTCGCCGTCTTCTCCGGCTAATCCACTGTCTTTTAATTCCTGGGTCATCTGCCCCTCCAATAACTCATCAGGTATAACCGGATCCTTCCCGTCCCCAATGACTTTTTCAAGCGCTGTCTTAATGGCTTTTAACTGATATCCCTTTTCCTTTAAGTCCTTGATCTGCTTGAATAAACGGATGTGTGCTTCGGTGTAATACCGGTGTCCCATTTCATTCCTGGGAATGTTTAACTCTAGCTCGTCCTCCCAGTATCTAAGGACATGGGATTCTACATCAACCTTTTTTGATGCATCCGATATTAAGTAATGTATCTCAGCCATAGCTATATCCTCTCCTTTGGTTCGTTTAGTTTTCATAACCTTACTATTTATATCTTATGCGGGTATGATACGGATTATGAATAAGATGTTGAAATTTTTTTTATGGGGGAGGGGATTTTTCTAGGGTTAGGAAAAGATAAAGATAAAGGGAATGGGGGACGGGAGGCCGCAGGAGCCATCTGGTAGAAAAATTGTGAAACAATTTTTCTACCAGATGGGGAGCGTTCGCTCCATAGAAAAAGGGGTAGGCCCACCCTCAGAAACAAATGCATTTGTTTCTGAGGGTGGGCCTACCCCTTTTTCTATCCTGCTCATTGCCGGGCCATGTTTGCGAACTTCGTATACTCCGGCCTCCACACCAGATTTACCGTTCCGATGGGACCATTTCTCTGCTTCGCAATAATAACTTCCGCTATATTCGGCATATCAGTATCCTTATTATAATAATCATCTCGATACAAAAACATAACCACATCGGCATCCTGCTCGATTGCTCCCGACTCTCTAAGATCCGATAACATCGGCCGATGATCAGGCCTCGTCTCACAGGCTCGGCTTAACTGGGACAGCGCTATTACCGGTGCGCTTAACTCTCTTGCAAGGGCTTTTAATGACCTGGAGATCTCGGAAATCTCCTGCTGACGATTCTCTCCGCCTTTTCCGCTTCCGCTCATCAACTGTAAGTAGTCGATAATCACTACGCTTAACCCGTATTCTAACTTCATCTTCCTGCACCTGGAACGTAGCTCCATAATTGAAATTCCAGGGGTGTCATCTATAATTAACTTGGAATTTCCTATTACCCCGATTCCTTCCACTACCGCATCCCAGTCACTGTCCGATAACGTTCCCGTTCTTAACTTCTGGGAATCTACATTGGACTCCATGGCCAGCATACGGTTTACTAACTGCTCCTTTGACATCTCCAGACT
>SVDS01000073.1:13953-25453 GCA_015057715.1 Paenibacillaceae bacterium | reverse complement strand
ATGCGGAAAAGAAAATTATGCTTTATGGGGGTAAAACTATTTCTTATGGAGAACCCCTGGTTAAACCGGAAATCCTCTACGGAGATGCGATCAGGCTCTATTCCCATGACGAACTGGAGGAAATTTTAAAGGCCAGAAATATGATGATAAAACAAACCTATTCCAACTATTATGGAAAACCAGAAACTTCAAAAGAGCTTCAACTAATGGTATATTCCATTAAATTATAAAAACATCATCACAAGAACCGGAGAGATGTACAAGTGAACAAAGTTCATATCTCCGGTTCTTCGCATATTGTTTTAGCAGATTTCGCCCTAATAATCTATATCCTGTATTTTAGCTTTTATCTCCTTACCATTATAAGAGAAAGTTTTTGTTTTTCCTGAAGAAGTATGAACGACACAAATCCGTCCGGATATGGATTGATCAAATACAAAGCTGCTTTCACCCACACACAACTCTTTCTCAGCATCATTCCATGAAACTGGAATCAGGTTATACGTTCCGCTTTCGTATTCATACCCATCTCCCGCATCTTCATATAGTTCAAAAACTCCATCTTTTCCCTCATATATATGGAATTCAAATGGGGTATTTACCGATTCTGACGTATACTCAAGTCCCTGCTCCATGGGTATAATCCCACCTTCCCGTACAAATACCGGTATCCGGTCAAGAATGGCTTCCACTGTAACCCACTGTCCGCCTTCGTATTTTTCTCCAGACTCAAAATCATACCAGCTTACACCAGAAGGAAGATAACAGTCCCACAGTTTCTTCGTCTCTAAGCTGCAGTTTTCCGGCTCATAATACATGGGTTCTGTCACAGGGCAAATCAGAAGAGAATCCCCATACATGAACTGGGAGCCCAATTCACAGGCAGTCTCATCTTTTGGAAAGTCAAACATAAGGCTGCGAAACATGGTGTAATCATTAAGAGCTACCTTTCCTGCCAGTGAATAGGTGTATGGCAAAAGCTGATATCTCAGACGGATACATTTCTCCAGTGCACCATAAAACATAGTTCCAGGCTCCCCGAAATTCCAGATCTCTCTTGGAGTATCGGTTCCATGAGAACGGAACATAGGGAGAAATGCGCTAAACTGCATCCATCTGACGTAAAGCTCCCGGTACGCCCTGTCTTCTATTCCCAGTTCATATCCGCCCTGCCAGAACCATTTTGGTTCCGGATCATTATGGCAACCGCAGCCACGCTTCTTCCAATTGTCCTTTACCACAAAGAATCCGCCTGCGTCTAAAGTCCAGTAAGGATGTCCGCTCATGCAAAAATTAAGCCCTTCCCGGATCTGCTTTCTAAATGTTTCCCATGTTGCGCAGATATCTCCTGACCAGAGTACAGTGCCATAAGCCTGTGAACCTGCATAGCCGGAGCGGGTGAGATTTAATACCCGTTTATCCTGACAGCTGTTTCTCTGATTGTCATAGATTCCTCTGGCATGAACTGCACCGTACAGATTTGCTTCCCCTGGGTCTAAATATTTTTTATGTTCTTCTCCAACAATCAGATAACGCTCCCATGGCTCCTTTTTATAGCTGCCTCTCCAGTCAGGCCCGCTAAACGGCTCTGTGGAATCACACCACCACGCATCCACACCTGCCGAAAAAAGTTCTTGTTCAAGCTGCTTCCAGTACATATTTCTGCCTTCAGGGTTAAACGCATCATACGTGGAAAAATCATTTAAAAGGAGATTTTCTTTTTTAAATTCCTGGTAATTTTCTCCATCAGAACTCATATTGGGCCATACAGAAACCATTACATGAACGTGTTTCCTGTGAAGCTCCTCTACCGCCGCCTGAAAATCCGGATAACGGGTTTTATCCAGAATCTTATTCCCCCATTTTCCATCCTCCCAGGTATTCCAATCCTGTACAATTCCATCAATTGGAATTTTTCTTTTTCTATATTCATTTGCTACAGAAAGGAGTTCTTCCTGGGTATGATAGGCCTCTTTTGACTGAATGTATCCAAAAGACCACTTAGGCAGCATAGGTGCATGACCGGTCAGCCTTCTGACCCCTGACATGATTTCATCCAGATTATTGCCCTGTATAATATAGTAGGAAAGCTGATCAATGGTATCAAAATAAACATAAGATCCCCGGCAGTCATCATTGAATGTCATCAAAGACCCGCAGTCAAATAATATGCCATAGCCCTGGTCTGATACGAAAAATGGGATCGGACTCCTCATGTTATGCTGGTACAGATACTGAGTGGTTCCTCTATAATTATAGATACCTTCCTCTCCCTGCCCCAAACCGTGAATTCGTTCCTTCTCCTGCCATTTAAAATACAATTTTCCCCGGTAAGCAGTCCTCACCTTTTGAGAAACCAGATTATTTACAAAGTTTCTCTCTCCATCCACAGTTTTTACCCGTGAAACATCAAGATTATCCCCATTTACTGTATAACGAAAAACAGGAATCTCCTCCAGTTCCCTTCCAGGTTCCTCAAAAAGCAGCTTCCCTGAATCGGCAAGAGTCCAGCACACCTCACCAGTTCTTATGTCAATCTTCACATTCATCCGACCATTTCCCAGCAGACAAAAAGATTGCGTACTCTCGTAATCCAGTTTCCCCTTCTCCGGCAGCTGGATTTCAAGAGGGGAAGTTACCTGTTTTCTCCCATCTTTGCTGCAACTGCAATGGATAATGTCTGATGCAATATTCCGATAAGTCAGGGTCACTCCCCCTGCTTCAATCACAACCGCCCCGCTATTATTCTCTGACATAACCTTATCCTTTCACTGCTCCGGCCGTCATACCGGATACAATATATTTCTGCCCCAGCAAATATACCAGGATTACCGGAAGGCTGGTCAGCAGAATATCTGCACAAACCAGATTCCAGTCTTTAAAATACATACCGAAAAAGTTATATACGGACAATGTCATCGGCCATTTAGAAGAACTGCTTAAAAAATACAGAGGTGAAACAAATTCATTCCAGGTATTTAAAAAGGTCAGTACAATTACCGTGGCAATCGCAGGTTTTAATAGTGGAAGAATGACTGATACAAAAAGTCTCACCGGTGAGCAGCCATCAATTACGGCGGCTTCATCAAGCTCCGACGGCAGCTTTGCCACAAATCCATGAATCAGAAATACTGAAAATGGCAGCTGCATAGCCGTATACAAAAGCACAATTCCAAGTCTTGTATTATTTAGTGTAAGAAACATCATGACTTTTGTCAATGCCACATAGTTAACCGGCATGGTAATTCCAAGCACCATGTAAAGATAGAGAAAACGGTTTAATTTGGAGCGGTTTCTTGAAAATACATAGGAAGCCATTGATGCAAGCACGGTGCACAGGAACACACTGACTACGGAATAGATGCAGCTGTTCATAAATGAGGTAAGAAGCTTTCCCTTTTCTATTACTACCAGAAAATTATTCCACTGTAACGGAATTGCCGGAAATTTCAGATTCATCTCCGACGCTCCCAGACTGTCTTTAAAAGAATTTAACAATATTAATAGCATGGGAACAAGGCATATTGCTGTTATAATCCACGCAGCTGCATTTACTGCTGCAGCTGCGGCTTTCTTTTTTGCTTTCATTATTCCTGCACCTCGTCTTTCGTCATCAGACGGATCATGAAGAATCCGATAAACACCATAAATAAAAACATAACGGATGAAAGAGCCGTACCTATGGCATATTGACCAGTGCCGAATTTTTTAAATACTGCCGTATAAAGAACCTCTGTGGTCGCCTTACCCGGACCACCATTTGTTAAGGCATAGATCATGTCAAAGACCTTAAGACCGTAGATTACATTTAAAACAGTGGTTGTAGCCAGAGTTGGTAAAAGCAGCGGCAGCGTGATAAACCGAAACTTCTGCCAGCCAGAGGCTCCGTCGATACTGCACGCCTCATAATAATCCGAGGAGATAGACAGGATTCCGGCAATTAAAATCGTCATGATGTATCCGGTACCGCGCCAGATATCTACTGCCATTACTGATTTGAATGCGTACGCGGGACTTGTAAGCCATGGTTTTGCAAGACCACCAAGACCGATCCCTTTAAAAAATGTGTTTAACAACCCGGTTGACGGATTTAAAATAGAAGTGAAAATCATTCCAAGTATCAGTGTGGACAACACAGAAGGCATAAACATAACACCCCGGTGAAAATTCAAAAAGCGAATGGACTTTGTAAGCAGAACTGCAAGCGCAAGTCCCAGTATATTTTTTATAACAGTTGTTCCAAGAGTGAATACCAGAGTGTTTTTCATAATCTTTAGATAATTTCCGTCAGCGGAAAATACAGTCTTAAAATTTTCCAGCCCCACAAATTTCAGCTGGTCTGAATAAGATGACCAGTCTGTAAAAGAATAACCGATTCCAATCAATCCTGGAAGGACAAATAACACCGAATACAGGAGCAATGCCCCAGCTGCAAACCACGTAGGATATATCTTTTTTCTATTCATCGTATTCACTCTCTTTCAACTGATCTACCATGCTGTCATTTCCAGGCGGGATCGCCTGCTGCCTTTGCCTGCTGGGCTCTCACTTCATCAATAGATGCCAGAACTTGATCCGGAGTCATTTCTCCCACGATCATGGCGGACAAATTTGCTCCCATCTCACTCCACTGAGGATTTACATATTTTACAGCTGTCTGAATTACAGTACCCTTTTTATCATATCTGTTATAAAAATCCTGAATCGTATCTGTATACATACTTGGGGCGTTGTTAAATGGCAGTTTGTTGAACTTACCTACATTTTCAGTCAGGTACTTAAGATTTTCTTCCTTTGCCAGGAATTCTAAGTACTGCTGTGCTTCAGCTGCGTGCTTGGAACCGCTGAATATAAATCTTGCAGGACCTGCCGGGTTTACGTTTAATGTCTGGTTGTCAGCCAGCGGAATTACGAAATAGCCAATGTCATCCACTGCAATCTCAGAATTAACCTTATTCACTTCAACTCCAAACCCCTGATTGGCCACTGTCATCGCATATTTACCTGAAGCAATGTTTTTAGCTGAATCAGCATAGGTATTGGACATGTAGTCTTCTCCCCAGTAGCCCTTGGCAACCATGTCGTTTATCTGGTCCAAAATTGTCGTCAGGGTAGCATTTCCTTTGAAAGGCGCCTGGTTGCTGTTCCATTTATCAACGATGCCAGGTTCTGCTGTTTCAGCCTCAACACCTGCCTCCGGCAGCCATAATGTATGATGCCATCCATCTGATACACACTCATAGATCGGAGTAATTCCTGCTGCCTTAATGGTATCGCACACTTTTTTAAAGCTTTCATAATCTTTTGGAATCTCCAGATTCAGCTTTTTGAAAATCTGTTTGTTATAACCGATTGCCCATACTGAAGATACGTCCTGAATCGGCTGTCCATACAGCTTACCATCTACAGACAGCTGATCTGCCACCAGTGGTTCAACCTGGCTTCCCCATGACGTTTTTGTTAAATCCACCGCATTTTTTTCCACATTGATCTGTGCTTTAATATCAAATTTACCACTCTGTGCCCCAAAAATATCCGTGCACTCCCCGGTGTTTAACTTTGTCATCAGAAGATTCACATACTGATCCGATGGAATAATCTGATAATCAACCTTGATTCCTGTTTCCTGAGTAAATTTCTTGGACAGTTCAATTTCTGCATCCTGAATCCAGTCCTGGCTTGCCATAAAAGAAAGAGTAACTCCACCTTTTTCTGACGCAGCAGATGTCTTCGCCTCCCCAGACGTGCTCTCTCCTGCAGCCGTACTTTTTTGCGGAGCATTCTCCTCTTTCGAACAACCGGCAAATGAAAGGGCAGCGGCCAGAGCCAGACTGAATACAGCTAACTTTTTTAACTTCATAAAAAATACCTCCCAAAAATTAAATGTTGACTTTTATCATGTTATCTGTATTATATAGTGTAATATATACATTTTTGAATGAACATTTTGATCTGTTTTCATGTATATTTTTAACCAACAGAAAAAACCGCAGGAAGGAAGGGCTTAAAATGACAGCGAATAAAACAAAAAACATTAAGAAACGCAGCATAATGTCAACACTTTTTCTTCCCTATACTGCTTTATTCATTGCAGTAATTCTGGCATTTACGGTTCACACCGTTTTTAGTGAAACCGGCAAGATCAAGGTAAATGCCTTTTCTTCCCTTCAGAATAATGCCGCCATGATTATGGGCAGCTATGATTCCGTCATTCATGACCTTGATACTGTATCCCAGAATATCATTTATTCCAACCTGATTAAAGAAAAATTTGGTATCTATATCAATTATCAGGACAACACCTTAAGTTCAGATGAAATTTATGAAAATATTAATAATACTAAAATCCTGTTTGACCTGATTATCGCCATGATCGGTCCCAATTCTCCCGCCGATCAGACTTACCTTTATTCCCTTGATTACGGTAAATTCGGAGTAGGTCTTGATAATCATGCATCAAAGGAACGGGTGAGTGATAAAGACTGGTGCAGCAAGGTGGTTGAAGCGAAGGGAAAGAAATTTATTTACTGCGATAAAGACGACACTCTTGGGCGCTTTTATTCGTATTCGGGTGATAATTATTTTGTATCACTCTGCCGCTTGTATTACAGCCCGCTCAATGTTCCACAGGGAATTGTGGAGGTTAAAAAATCCTTTAAAAGCATAGCAAATACAGTAAATACCTTTAACAGCCCGTATCAGGAAGATGTATACATTTTCAGTCCGGAGGGGAAGATCATCTATACGACTGACAGCTCCGGCACACCAGACAGCTATTACAAATTGATACAGACCCAGCAAAGCAAACCTGCCAAAAGCCCGGGGGTAAATCCCATATATTTAAAATCCCAAAATAAATACATCATTTTTTCTTCATCTGACTATACCGGTTTTACTACAGCTCTTGTTATTGATAACCGCATGCTGATGCAACCGGTTCATCAATACTTAAACACAGCTTTTATTCTTCTGTTTACCGTCATGCTCATAACCATTATGGTGTCCTATATGATTTCACGGAGAATTGCCACTCCGCTTTATAAGATCTACCATCAGGTACGTGCATTCCAGCTAACAGGAGAAGAAAAAGACACAACTGAATTTGAGGACATGGAAATTGGCATTACAGAAGTGAACACCTTGTATCAGGCTTTGTTAAAAATGCAGAGACAGGCGAGAAAATCAATGGAGCGGGAACTTCAGCTTCAAAACAGTGACATGCAATCCAGAATGATGGCGCTGCAGGCGCAGATGAACCCCCATTTTCTTTACAATTCTCTGGCAACCATACAGGCAATGGCGGACGAGAACATGAACAGCGAGATTATTCTCATGTGTCAGACCATTTCCAGAATCCTGCGTTATATTTCTTCGGACAGCGAGCAGCTGGTTCTTTTAAAAGATGAACTTGACCATACCAGTGATTATCTGGAATGCATGAAGGTGAGGTACTGTGACTCTCTTCAATTTGAATTTGACATACCGGAAAAAATGCATCAGGTCCGGCTTCCAAAACTCTGCCTTCAGCTGATCGTGGAAAATGCCATCAAATATTCAACCAAATCAAGTCCACCATGGAATGTGAAAATTCTTGGTATTATGACCAACACCTATTGGGAGCTGCAGATCCGGGACAATGGTCCTGGCTTTTCCAGTGAAGACCTGGAAAAACTGCAAAACCAGATTAACCTGATAGAGAAAAACGGCGTTCTGCCCAATCTGGAAATAGACGGGATGGGATTGATGAATATTTACATCCGCTTCAAAATCCTCTACCACGGCAATCATATATTTAGACTGAGCAACAATGTACCCCACGGAGCCATTGTTGTCATAGGAGGAATGATCCCTTGAAATATTCTGTTTTAATCGTTGAAGATGAAGCCTTAATTGCCAGAAATATAGCCAGAAGAATCGAACAGTTAAATCCTGCTTTTGAGGTGACAGCCATTGCAACCAATGGACTGGAAGGACTGGATATGGCGAAAGAACATCTGCCCAATGTAATTTTCACAGATATACGGATGCCGGAGATGGATGGACTTGAGTTAGTCCGGAATATACACGAAAAATTTCCGTTTATCTTATGTGTGATTATCAGCGGATATACAGATTTTGAATACGCAAAGGAAGCACTCCGGTACGAAGTGAGCAATTATTTACTAAAGCCCGTCAATTATGACGAACTGGAAAAGACGCTGGCCACTCTGGAAACCAAGCTACTGGCTGCCCTGGACCGTTTTGACTCCGTTACACTCCTTCATTCCTCAAACAGGGCAAAAGAAATCGTGGAACTGATAAAAGAATACATTCACAAGAATTATCAGACTCAGATCGATTTCACCACACTGGCTTCTGAATTTGGTTTCTCTGTTCCTTATCTAAGCAAAATATTTTTCAAATACACAGAGATTACACCTTCCAAATATTTAAGAAACTACAGACTTAATATAGCAAGGCAGCTTCTTCGCAATCCTGATCTGTCCATTGCTGATATAAGCCAGCTGACCGGTTATCTTGACCCGTTTCATTTCAGTAAAACCTTTAAGCATGTTTATGGAATCAGTCCCAGTGAATACAGAAATGAATGAAATTAAAAAAGCTGTTTTCCCGCCCCGCTGACAGGAAAACAGCTTTTATTTAATCTAAAATCTCCCGAATCATATCAAAAAGTTTCACAACATCGGAAATCCTGGTTGCTCCCGTTTCTTTGTCAATTATCGAAGAATATACATGAGGAATGATGTGTTCCACTCCTGCATCAACCGCGATCTTTAAGATCTCTGAAAAATTATCAAGATCAATCCCTCCAGTTGGCTCCAGTCCAAATCCGCTCTCTGCGCAGGCTGCGGCAACCGCCTCATACTCCTCTTTCACCTTTAGTCCGCCCATGGGAAAATACTTTAAGGAATCGGCTCCCTGCTCCTTTGCCATTGCAATTGCAGTTTTAACCGGAACGATTGCCGGCTCCATATCCTTACAAAGCGGACCAGTTGAGATTTTGACATAGCCCACTTTCCCACAGGGTGCAACCATGGAGTTTAAAAATGGTCCTTCTCCCGTTTTGGCTCTGGTATATCCACCTGCCGTAAAGGTCTGGTTAATGTGTTTTGGCTTAATCTGTCCGGATATATCCGCTACTGCTTTCCATTGTCCGGGATTTCCTGCACCCAGACCAACAGAAATATTATTGTCTACTGCTATCTGATATCGTTTCATATCCTCTACTGCTTGTTCCACATCCGGATAATTTGCCGACAAAATCCCGACTGCAACATGACCCTTGGCAGCCTCATAAATTTCCTTAGCATTATCAACGGAATTTGTCAGGCAGTTTAAGCAGACTCTTCCTTTGTAAAAATTTAATCCTTCCATCTTTTATTTCCCTCCATTTACTGATTTGTGAATCTCTTTAAGCCTCTGTTCAATGATTTCCAGTTCTTTCTCACTGTTTAAAGGCCTGGGATCAATTGCGATGGAACCGATATTTGCCTGATAATCTCTGGTAAAGATGGCTACATCTCCCCGTTGCAGCTCTCTTACCACGTCTTTGGCATTCATCCCGTATTGCTGGGGATTAAAATCAATTTTACAGCGGAATATATCTCTTCCTGCCTCATCCTTAATAATTGATGTTTTGCAGCCTGGTATCTCCCCTACACATGCTGCAAACCGTTCCAGCTCTTCTTTGGAAACAGGGCTGGTCTTTCCTCCGGCAATATATTCTTCCACTGCCGTTACAAGTCCCATGGTGCACTCTTTTCCCACCTTCATGGCTCTGCCGATACCTTTGTACTGGAGTCTCATGTTGTCCGCCAGTTCTTTTGTCTTACATGCAACAAAACCGCTGGTTGGGCCTTCGATGGCTTTTGCACCGCTGTAGCATACAAAGTCCGCACCCATGGCTGCATAGATGTTTAAATCTTCTTCTGCTGCTGCATCCACGATACATGGAATACCAAGACGTTCTGCCAGCTCAATAACAGATCTGGCATCTGGCATTTCCTTTTGCACGCAGTGATGGGATTTGACAAAAAGAATTGCCAGCGTATCCTTTGTTACTGCCTGCTGAATATCTTCTACAGAAGCTCCGTTGGCATATCCTGCTTCGACGATTTTCCCTCCGGCAATCTGCACCATCTCTGCAACTGGTGCCCCAAAGTCCACGTTATGCCCTTTTAAGATAATAACTTCCCTTTTTGTAACAGAAGGCAGAAGGTCATAAAGGTGTTTTACTTTCTGTAAGTTTCCTCCGCAGATTAAAGAGGCAACTGCCAGTGCGATCCCGGCAGAAGCGCTGGAAGTAACACAGGCATCAGCAGTTCCAATAAGATCCCCAATTCTTCTGCCTGCATAGACATAGAGATCGTCAATTACCACATAGTTGCCGGCTGCCTCCACCAGTGTTTCCCCCACACCTTTCGATATGGTGGAAACACCCAGCTTTGTCATTCTTCCGGAAGCATTAATCACGGCCTGAAGACCGCTTTTACTGTATATGTTTTCCATGATTACTCCTTAAGACCATTACAGAATTCCAAGCAGAGAAGTAATGACAGATACTGCCACGACTGTAAGCAGGATTCTGTTGTAATACGGTCCTTTCTTTCTAAGATAAAAATAGATGATAAACACGGCTGCCAGAGGAAGAAGACCTGGTGCTACCGTATTCAGTATGTCCTGTACCACAATCTGCGTTCCGCTGGAAAAACCAAACTTCAAAGGTGTGGATATGGTGACGTAGCTTGCGGATAATGCCCCCATCATGGTAAGACCGATGACATTTGCTGTAAAAATAATGGATTTCATCTTGCCACCATGAAGCAGTGATACCACAGACTTTTTGCCTAATGTGTAGCCATTATGAATCAGCCAGTAAGCAATTGCAATGGTAATGGCCGGATACAGAATCAGCGGCATAATGCCTCCCAATGCTGAACCGTTGCTTGCAAAAGGTAAAAAGATAGAAATGATAATCGGCATAATTGCTGCCCATACAATTGCATCTCCCATTCCTGCAAGAGGTCCCATCAGTCCGGTTTTAATACCCGTAATTGCCTCATCTGTTACATTTTCTCCATTTGCCTTTTGTTCTTCCATGGAAATGGCAATTCCCTGAATGATGGCTCCGAAGATTCCTTCTGTGTTAAAGAAAACCAGATGACGCTTTAATGCTGCACTCAGTTCCTCATCGGTATCATAAAGCTTCTTTAAAACCGGCGTCATGGACGCACAGAATACAAGGCTCTGCAAACGCTCATAGGAATTGGAAAGTTCTGCGCCGGCATAATAGATCCACATGGATTTGGTAATATCTTTTTTATTCAGTTTTTTTACCTGTGTCTGCTCTCCCATTTTAAATCGCCTCCTCCTTTAACTGGAATAAACCTAACAACAATGCAACGCAGGTTGCAAAAATTGCTACAGCCATGGTATCAAGTTTTAAGTACATAACTGCGAAAAATCCTGTTATAAAGAACGGTATCAGTGACTTCTTTCC
>SVDS01000073.1:0-13853 GCA_015057715.1 Paenibacillaceae bacterium | reverse complement strand
GCAACCTCAGGAGACATATTGGACATTACTCCAAGAGGAATTGCAATACATCCTGCAAGAGCAGGATCACTTGGCACATTGCCGCCGGGAGTGGATGTAACCCCTAAATAAACCAGCTGAAGTCCTGCACCAATCTTCATGGCCAGAGGCATATTTCCCGTCAGAAGCCCTACAAAAACACCAATGACAACTGGCTGAAGAAGCATGGAAGAAAAGGTATACCCAAATCTCAAACGGCAGAACCAATAATAAAACCCCATACATACAGCTAACATCAACACACTCATATCATACTCTCCTTAGTTATTGTATTTTTTTAAAATGGTGTGAAAATCCTGCGGTACATCTTCCGGAATTGTCTGGAAGATAATATTTACTCCTGCCTCCTGTAACGAAATCAACTTTTCCACATCTGCATCATCTAAAGTGATATTCTGAAATACCACTTTTCGGTTAGGAGCTCCCCCCAGTCCTCCTACCTGAATATCAGTGACCTTAATTCCTCCTTCATATACTTCCTTCATGCTTGCTAAATCCGGAAGCAGTAAAAGTACCCGGCCGCTGCCAAACTGGTCTTCATTCCACTTCTTTACTGCGTCTGCTCTGCTTAAACACTCTACCTTAACCCCTGCTGGTGCAGACATTAAGTAAATCTCAAGCATAAACTCATCCGCAGCCAGACTGTCGCTTACTACAACAATCCGATTGGCCTGTGACTGATTCACCCATTTGGTCATAACCTGTCCATGAATCAGTCTGCTGTCAATTCTGCATAATACAATCTCTGCCATTTTAACTCTCCTTTTTTTCCATTGACTTAGTGACCTCACCGATCACATCAATGATTGATGACTGCCCCTGCTGCAAAACTACATCAAAGTTACAATCTCCGGTGTACTGGATCTGTGTACAGGCTTCAATCATGAGCGGCGCATTCAGTCCTGAAACCACCTTAATATTCCGCTCCCGTCCGATTTTAGCACCTGCATTGGTGGTTGTCCCGCCAAATACATCCGTAAAAATCAGGGACTTCTCCGGCATCCCGGCTGCATATTCATCCACCTTGGCGTAATACTCTGCAAACGTAACCTCCGGCAAAAGCGGGATCTCATGAACAAAATCAACGCTTCCCATAATCATTTTCAGACTTTCCGTCAGCGCCTTTCCCCAGCCTCCGTGAGTTAAGAGCAAAATCTGCGGTTTCTCCATTTCGTACCTCCTCATTTATCAGTTTTGTATTTCCTTTTGTAATTCGAATTGTAGCATACTACATTTTTCATGTCAATAATGTATTTATATTATTTTCACAGTTTTAATTATGTATTTTGCTACTTTTTTGTAATTATAACTTTTTTAATCAAGGAATATTGAATTATAAATCAGAATTATGATATACTTAATCTGAAATTCACTACATAACTGCTACAGAAATAACAAAACGGCTTCCCTTTTCCGGGAAGATTGAAAGGAAGGCTGTATTTCAAATGACAGAAAACTATGAACTTTTCACCCTAATGGCCCGTATAGACGGCATGTCCAACCAGTTCACCAAAACAGACTGGAAGATAGTACAATACATTAAAAAATCTACCTTGAAATTCATCGAACTCAGCGCTCAGGAACTGGCAAAGGAGATCGGAACATCCGATGCCAGCATTATTCGTTTCGCTCAAAAAGTAGGATACTCCGGCCTGAATGAATTAAAATATACGATGCAGAAGGAAATTGACAAAAGTTCTTCCTCCGTAAACCATTCCGACTACTCCGCCCTGCTTAATGACTATAAGATGCTTCTGGACAGCCTGTTTCATTTAACCAATCCGGCAGACATCAACCATACCAGAGAATTGATGTTAAAATCACGGCGGATCTTTATTATCGGATTGAATTTTAATCAGAATATAGCGGAAATGATTGCCCACAAATTTATGACACTGGGCCTCACCGTGCAGGCACTTACCAACTATGATACACTGAAACTATATCAGAGTCTTTCTCAGGAGACCGATCTCTTTATCACCATATCGCTCTCCGGCAATCACAAACAGCTGGCTTCCATACTGGCCGATTTAAATAGAAATGGCAGCAGCGTCCTGCTCATTACCAATTATGAGAAGTCTCTCTGCTCTCCCTATGCCAATATCACCCTGGTAATTCCAAAGACAGACCTGCTTTTTAGCAGCAACACCATAACAAGGGAAATCCTGATACTGGTCCTATTTGATATGTTATTCCATAATTTCCTTTCTGAGGATGTAAAATCTTTCCAGTCTTTTCAAAAGGCTGCATCTTATTCCAGATTAAACAGCGATGATACCAGAGATGGTCTGCAAAAATTCATGGATCTCCTTTAGATTTAATTGCATATTAATAAGAGCCCGTGGTTTTACAGGAATTTAAGTTTCTGTAAAACCGCGGGCTCTTTTCGGCCTTGGTCATTAATTTATTTCAATATCCACGTGCTTAGACCCCATAGGGCGAATAAACGGTTGCTTTGATAAATCGGTAAAAAGAGATTCTTGTCCAAATCCACCGGATTTAGAAATTAATTTTATGTTTTTTCCTTTATATAGAGCTTCTGAGAGTACGACTCCCTTTTCTAATTCACAGATGGGAGAAATAGCTTTAATACCTGTCTGCTTTGCAAACTGATAGAGGAGATCACCTCCCATAAGAAAAGCATTGGCATTCAGTCCCTTATCTAACAAAGCTTCAATCATATATCCCATGACAGAGACAATCTCTGTCCGAAGCTGTTCCTGTGTAATCCCATTTTCTTTTGCATATTGATAAGTAGCTTCCGGTTCACCTGGACCATTTGCATTTAAGATAACAACCGGATTCTCCTCACAGGAACGCAAAATCTCATTTACCAGAGCATTGTCAGATCCGATCCAGGAACGGTCAAGCTTTTCTTTTGGTGAAAGAACATACTGGGGTACACCTTTTTGAGTGGCATCCTCGCACTGAGCAAGTGATACCGGGTGAATACTGGCACAGGCAATGAACATATGAGTCGATAAAACTGGAGTTACAGGCTTTCTGCCCTGTATACCCAGCATTTTAGGAAGGAGAGCCGCAAACCCTGCGCAGCCTGCCAGCAAGCAGGAAGTCTTTCCTGTCATAAGCGTATGGGCGATCCTTTCCATATCCTTAGATGTGTGGGAATCGTGTATCAGAATGCCTTCCTTATCCTTCCATTCTTCATCTTCGTATTGATTAATTACATGAGTTGGAATCAAAGTCTGTGAAGATATGATACTAGGAATATCAGAATAAAGAACCGGATCAAACGGATCATTCCCAAAGATACTTTCCGCTATTGGTATGCCATCTGCATAATGGACTCCGTTTTTTGTTATTCGGCCCATCTCAGGATAGGCAGGAATAAAATGAATCTGCTTATAACTGTTGGCATTAAGCACTGCAGCAAGCTCCGCTCCAATATTACCCCGAAGTACAGAGTCTGTTTTCTTATATATATAGGGAATCCCCGCATTTATCGCCCGCTGGGTTATGGAAAACACTGTTTTATACGCCTGGTCCTGGTTTAAATGGCGGGTCTCGGTATTTATAACCAGAACATCAATATCCTGAGTAAAATCGGACATATTAAAATCAGAATCCAGAGTCACATAGGTTGCTGCCCCGTCAGCTGAAAGTTGAACACCCGTATCCAGTGCTCCAGTGAAATCATCCGATATTATCAATAATTTAATCATATTTCTACCTTTTCCAATATTTTGAATTGATCAGGTTCTTAGCAAGACACCTTCATTCATCACATCATACCATACAATCTATTTTGAGAAAATAAACTCAGGGGCTGTTTTGGTTTATATATGAAACACGCAGAAAAAGAATCACAATTATTTCTTGCAAATGTATACATCTTTTATAAATATATAAATACGGTACAAATTATGGTATAATGAGCTCAGATTTGTGTTTCAAATAAGAACATTTATATGATAAGGAGGATACCCATGTCTGATAAGATACGAATTCTGGCAATTGCACCTTATGAAGGTATGAAATCTATTATGTCAAAGCTTGCAGAGGAATATCCCAGCATCGAATTGAACATCCTGGTGGGCGATCTAAAAAAAGGTGTGGAAATTGCCCAAAGTAATTTTTACGAAAATTATGATGTAGTAATTTCCCGTGGAGGTACAGCAAAGCTATTGCGGCAATCCATCTCTCTGCCTGTTATTGAAATCCATACATCGGCATACGATATACTTCGTACGTTAAAGCTCTCCAATGCAGACACGAAAAAGGTTGCCATTGCCGGTTTCTCCAGCATAACAGAACAAAGTCAGTTTCTAAAAGAGGTTCTTCCCTACCCCATCGATGTTTTTTCCATCAACTCTACAGAAGAGGCTTTACCAATACTAAAACAGATTGCAGCTCTTGGCTATGAAGCAATACTCTGTGATATGATTACTTATACAACGGCGAGAAACCTTGGCATGGATGCATTTCTTCTTACCTCAGGAGTGGAAAGCATACGGGATGCCCTTCATACTGCACTTGAATATTGCAGGTATTACACTCAGCTAAGAAGTGAAAACAATTTTTTCAGAAGCCTTGTCAAGCTAAGAGATATGCGTACCGTTGTTTTCAACAATGACGGGAAGCTGATTTTTTCAACAATATCAGAAACTGATACAACAATTATCGATTCTCTGCACCTGGAAATTAACAATATACCTCTGAATGAAAAGCGCAATTTGATTTTCAGGAAAAACAACCTGATTTACTCTGTACAGGCTCAGCGTCTGCTTTCCGCAGGAACCGGTTATATTGCCTTTTACATTACCGTAAACAAAGCCCCTTCAAACGGTGCAAAAAGCGGCATTCAATACAGCAACCAGAGAGAGATTGAAAAAGAGTTTTATGAAAGCATATACAGCGTCACTAATTTTTTCGCTCAATTTTACAATACCATTGATCAGGTCAACAAGGATTTATATCCCGTCATCATTACTGGAGAGGAAGGCACTGGAAAGGAACAGATTGCCAAAGCCATCTATCTGCGCAGCTCCGTTAAGGATCAGCCATTTATTGAAATAGACTGCAGCTTATTAAATGAAAAGGTGTGGGAATATTTAACCAGTCACCACAATTCCCCTCTCTGCAGCAGCGGGAGCACTATCTTTATAAAGAACATGAATTTATTAAGCGAAGAACGGCAGAGACAGCTTTGGATTAATATTATCGATACCGATGCCTGCAAACGAAACCGGCTTCTTATCTCCTTTATCTGCAACTCCTACGGCATTACTGATTCCGGCTCCATGGAATTTATTAACCGGCTGAAATTATTTGTTTTTACGCTTCCCACACTCAGAGCAGATGTATCCCGGATAGAGCCCATAGCAAATCTCTACTTAAATCAGCTGAATATGGAAAATGATAAACAGGTTCTGGGGTTTTCACCAGATGCCATGGAAGAATTACAGCGCTATCACTGGCCCTATAACTACATGCAGTTCAGCCGGGTAATGAATAATCTTTTTGTCCTGTCCCAGGGACCATATATTGGAATCGAAGAAGTAAAAGAAGTATTACACAAAGAAGTCACGCTCACCTCTGCCTCTGCAAATGGTTATATGAATATGCTGAATTTATCCCAGCCTCTGAATAAAATCAACCGGGAAGTAGCGCTCATTGTTCTGGATACCCAGAATGGGAACCACACAAAAGCCGCAAAAAGTCTGGGAATCAGCAGAACAACCTTGTGGAGACTGATTAACTCTGATAATTAAAGAAAAAAAGGGATACACTAACTATCATTAATTAAGACATAAAAAATATAGGAGAAAAACAATGCAAAAAGAATACTTATTGGAATCCAATGAAGTTATAAAACAGCTTGATTCATCTCCTCATGGACTTTCAGAAGCTCAGGTTCGGGAACGCCAGGAGAAGTACGGCTTAAACAAATTAAAAGAGGGTAAAAAAACAAGTCTCTTTAAGAAATTTTTAAAAGAACTGGCCAACTTTATGACGATTGTACTGATTGCTGCTGCAGTAGTTTCCGGAGCTACATCTATCTATGCAGGAGAAAGCATGATCGATACGATCATTATCCTGATTGTGGTGGTGATTAATGCAATTCTTGGTGTCTATCAGGAATCCAAAGCTGAATCTGCCATTGCATCTCTTCAGGAGATGACGGCTGCCACATCAAAAGTCTTTCGAAACGGCAAACTGGAAGTCATCCGCTCCGAGCAGCTTGTGCCTGGTGACATCATTGCTTTGGAGGCAGGAGATTCCGTCCCTGCCGATTCCAGATTATTGGAAAGTGCAAGTCTGAAAGCAGAAGAAGCCGCACTGACAGGCGAATCGGTCTCAGTTTCCAAGCATAGCGATGTGTTAGAAACCGAAAAAGGTGAAGTAGCCCTGGCAGACAGAAAAAATATGATTTATACCGGTTCTACAATCGTTTATGGCCGGGGTAAGGCAATCGTCTGCTACACAGGAATGGAGACGCAGATCGGTCAAATCGCCGATGCCCTGAATACTGCAAAAGATGAAGAAACTCCCCTTCAGATCAAGCTAAATCAGCTCTCCAAGGTGTTGTCCATTATGGTTCTGGGAATCTGCGCCTTAATGTTTGCTGTAAACATCATTCGAATAGGCGTTTCTGGCAATGGTATTCATCTGGAAGAACTGATTGATACCTTTATGATTGCTGTTTCACTTGCTGTTGCCGCAATACCGGAGGGTCTGGCAGCTGTAGTAACCATTCTCCTGTCCATCGGTGTGACAAAAATGTCCCGTAAACACGCGATTGTCAGAAAGCTGACAGCAGTTGAAACCTTAGGCTGCACCCAGATCATCTGCTCTGACAAGACCGGAACCTTAACTCAAAATAAAATGACGGTAGTAGAGCACGCCACTTCAGACGAACCCCTACTTATGACGGCAATGGCGCTGTGTTCTGATGCAGTCCTTGACCCGGACAGCCTTCAGGCGGTAGGTGAACCTACGGAATGTGCTCTGGTAAATGACGCATATAAAAACAACTTATCAAAACAGGTACTAGCCAAAGATTATGAAAGAATCGGAGAGGCACCCTTTGATTCCGTAAGAAAAATGATGTCAACCGTTCACAAAAAGAAGGACGGCTCAATCATCCAGTTTACCAAGGGCGCACCCGACGAGGTATTAAAACGCTGCAGCCATGCGTTTATAAATGGAAACATCGTAGTCATGACAGATGATATCCGCCATGATATCATTAAGGCCAACAAAGCTATGGCAGACCGGGCACTCCGGGTTTTATGCGCTTCCATGCGAAACTGGGATCAGTCACCCCATGACTTCGCACCTGAAGCACTGGAGAATGAACTGATCTACCTGGGCCTCTCCGGCATGATTGATCCAGTCCGTCCTGAAGTAAAGGCGGCGATTAAAGAATGCCAGAATGCCAGTATCCGCCCAATCATGATCACAGGCGATCACAAGGATACTGCCGTGGCCATAGCCAAAGAGCTTGGTATACTTGAAGACGAGAGCATGGCAATTACAGGCGGGGAGCTGGAAAAATTATCCGATGAGGAACTTGAAAAAAAGATTACCAGCTTTTCCGTCTATGCAAGGGTACAGCCTGAGCATAAAGTCCGTATTGTGAAGACATGGAAGAAACTTTCTAAAGTAACTGCCATGACGGGAGATGGCGTAAACGATGCCCCAGCCATTAAAGAAGCCGATATCGGTGTGGGAATGGGAATCACAGGAACTGACGTAACAAAAGATGTTGCAGATATGGTTCTGGCAGACGACAATTTTGCTACCATTGTTGCAGCAGTCGCCGAAGGGCGAAGGATCTATGACAATATACGAAAAGCAATCCAGTTCCTGCTTTCCTCCAACTTAGCAGAGGTAATTGCAGTATTTGTAGCCAGTCTCATTGGCTTTACCATCTTAAAACCAGTTCATTTGCTTTGGATCAATCTGATCACTGACTGTTTCCCGGCCATTGGTCTGGGTATGGAAGCAGAAGAAGCAGATATTATGAAGCGAGCTCCCAGAGACCCAAAAGACAGTATTTTTTCTGATGGTGTTGGTGTTGAAATCGCTATACAGGGTTTTGTCATTGCACTCCTGACCTTGATCGCATACTTCGTGGGTCATTATGTGGAAAGTGGTGTCTGGGAAATTGCCCAAAGCGCTGACGGCATGACAATGGCGTTCCTTACATTGTCTCTCCTTGAGATGTTTCATTCGTTTAATATGCGCTCCAGAACTCGTTCCATCTTTCATCTGAAAACAAAGAACAGCTTTTTAAATGGTTCCCTGCTGATGTCATTTATTTTAACAACCGCCGTTATTTACGTTCCTTTTTTAAGAAGAGCATTTTCTTTTGAGCATATCTCACTTCTGGAATATGCAGTGGCTGTGCTGATTGCAGTTTCAATCATACCGATTATGGAAATCGTAAAATTAATGAAACGCAGATAATAACAGGCTGTCGGATTCATCTGTTTCTGCCATGGAGCAGATGGATCTGGCGGCCTGACTATTTACTCTCTGGTATAGTTAAATACTTTTGCCAGATACATAAAAAGCTGAGTATGTCTGGTCAGCTCCTCATATCCATCATTTTTCAGGCACCATTTCATTGCAGTCAGCACAAGCGATGCATATTGATTTGACAAATAGTCTAATAATTCTATGGACTTTTTATTTGTCTTTAACTGCCTCTCATAAAAGCTCACTTGAAGGAAATTGTACATATCCTCATATAAGTGAATAGTTTCTGTATGTATATCAAAAAGCGCCAGAATTTCTTCTCTCCTGTCAGATAGAATTTGATACATTGGTTTAATAATCATAATGGCATCTTCTGTTTTATCGCATTCAAGTCTGTCCAAGACTCCAGCTTTTAATACATCAAATATGCCGCTGCAAAGAGTTTCAGCCAGCTGATATTTATCCATATAATGCTTGTAGAATGTAGAACGGTTAATTAATGCACGGTCAAGAATATCCTGAACCGTTATTTTATGAAAATCCTTTTCTTTCAACAATGAGATAAACGAATTCTCAATGTTTTTTCTGGTTTTTCTCACGCGCAAATCATTCTGGTTCATGAGTACTCCTTTCCAGACAACAATTTAGTACATTCAATAGAGATAAGCAACATTCTGTTTCTTATTATAGCTTATTAATATAACAAGTAAAAATCTGTTGATTGATACTTTCCGCCATATGATTAAAATAAAATAAAAAAGGAGAGATACGATTATGAATGAGTTAAGATGGTTTACCTGGCTATTTCCGTTATTATTTATTGTACATGATATGGAAGAGATTATGAGAGCGAAACAATGGTGTAAAAAAGGATTAAGACAATTTATTCCCCTTCCCATCACACCCTTTGGTAACACTAACAACACAGCAGCCTTTTCAGTTGGGGTATTTGAAGAACTTATTTTGTGGATGGCTGCCACTTTACTGGGAAACATCACCGGTTTTTATGGATTATGGTATGGTCTGCTGACAGCAAATATTATTCATCTGGTTCTATTCCATATTATCCTGCTACCCTTATCTTACCGGCATTACGTGCCTGGCGAGGTTACCGCATGGCTGACCCTGTTCCCCTGCTGCTACATCCTGATTCTTGCGCAGAAGATCTTAAATTATTCAGCAATTGAGATAGCACTTTGGGTCATTATCAGCCTGGTTTTTGCATTTGGAAATATGAAAATTCTTCACAAGAACATGCATCAGCTGGCAAGACTTGTTGGATAATCGGATTTAAATATATGATGCAGCCCAAACTATATTTTTTTAATTAAAAACATTTCCATGGGCTGCTCATATCCCGGGATATCAATAATTAATCCGCCGCTATCCTGATACCCTAATTTTCTATAAAAGTGTTGGGCATCTTCATCCACCTGGGTAGATGTCATCAGCATACCAAATCCCGTCGACTTCATATCTTTTTCCCAAAACTCCATCAGTTTTTTTCCATAGCCCATCCCCCTACTATCAGAGTCAACATAGAGCATTGTACAAAATGGAGTATTATCCCAAAAAAGATTGTATCTCAACAATCCATACGGAATATTGTCTACTAACAGAACATACCCCATTTTATCCCTGATCTTTTTTTCAAATTCAGTCTTCGGCAAATGCTTATCAAGCTCTAGCCAGAAATTTCTATCTTCTTCCTGTACATATCTTATACTCACCATTGGAATCTTCACGTTGCCTCCTGATATCTCCGCTCCTTTTTAAATAACTTACTGCGTTTCTTATCTCATCATCAACATGATAAAACGCTCCCATACATAGTACTGCATCGAAACTTTCATCATAAAACCTGGAAAGATCCAGCATATTCCCAACATAAATATCTTTTAATACAGGATTATTCTTTTGCTTCCCTCGAATAATATCAATATTACCAGGAACCATATCTCCTGCAACAACCTCATATCCCGAATCAGCCAGAGGAAACGCATAGTTTCCAGTCCCTGCGCAACCATCTAATAAAAAAGCACCTTCTTTAATAAACTTCTTTAAATAATGCATACTGGTCAGCCATTCTATCTTATGGCTATTGTTTCGAAACAGCCTGCCATCTTCATCGTATGCCTTATAATAATTTATAATTTCGCGTTCCATAACCCCTCCACCTAATTCACTTTCCGAATTAGCCAAAACGCTTAATTTCATATCACTCTGTGATTTTCAAATAGTAGCATACTCTATCATTCTTTTCCCGCTGTTTATTCCACGTATTTTCAATAGCATCATTAACATTCTTCGCATCCTGAAAATCTGCTTGTCTTTTTTTACAATGTTCTGCAAGCAGTTCATCACTTATATCAAGATATACCAGCACTTCGCAATCCAATAGTATTAACGTGAATAATGGGTGTCCGGGTTTCACCGTTACCCTCTCTCTGACCAGCCTGCCAGCAAAGTCACCAATTTCTTTCGTCCATGGTTTCTGGCATAAATGTGCTTCCTCTTCTTCGGTTAATTGAGGCCACAATACGTCATCCATATCCACAGTCTCTGGAATCAGCTCATGTAATGTAGACTTTCCGCAACAAGTAGTAGCCATGATACAAATTCGGTCCTTTTTATGTTTATCAAATATTTTTTTCAAAGAATCTACCGTTTCTTTTGCTGATGTATTTATTTCCATATTCACATTTCCCCCAATTTGTTTGTATATGCTAATAATCCTACGGCTTTCTTGCAAGCTGCAAATCTATGGTATCATAGATTGTAATTATACCACCCAGATTGTCTATCGCTGTTTCAATTTCTGAAAAGAACTTTGCTCTTATACTTTCTTCAATTGCTATATGATCGGAGTAAGTACCGAGAAGAGATGTATATTCTTTCGCAGTAAAAGTTCTTGTTCTATGATATAATTTAAAACTTATGTCTACAAAGCCGTATTGACTTGCTATATAAGCACGTTCTTTTGCTGCATTTTCGCTATATTCATTATCGCTAAATGTCCCGGGCATGTATACAGAATAAACCTTTTGAATAGCATTATGTATTTCCTCTCTCCCCTTATCCTTAAACGGATGGTTGGCAAAGCGTGCAAATACACCACCACTTTTTAATAGTGCAAAAACTTTCTTATATCCAACTTCCTCTGGTATCCAGTGAAACGCTGATGCTGAATATATTAAATCACATGTATTGTCTTCCCATTTAAAGTCCTCAAACTTTGCTGTTATGGCAGAAAAATTTGGGTATTCCTTAAATTTATTACGACATAGCTCAGCCAGTTCTGTACCATATTCCACAGCTGTCAGGTTACAGCCCGTTTTCAAAATTGGTAATGTCGCCTGACCTCCTCCAATTCCAACTTCTACAACATTACTGTTCTGATTAATTGGAATATAATTGAAAATATCTTTATATAACTCTGGTACATATCCTGGACGCAATTTTTCATACTTTTCTGCCACAGTATTAAAGGTCCACTCCAATCCACGAATTACTGACATAGAATTCCTCCTATTTGAGCTAAAAAATCTATATTAATTACGTATAAGCATATCATTTTTATCCATATATTTCCATATTCTTCTGAGCTAATACGATAAGGTCTTCGCAATCTATAATCTTAATCCAACCTATTGGACATAACGGCTGAAATTTAAATGGCAACCGGTCAGGCAGATTACCAAATCTGTCTGACCGGTTCAATTAATACTTATTCCTATAGAGTCCAGGCGCATGCCCCAGACTTTGTCTACAGTCTGTAACAGACGCAGGCTGAAACGCCTGTACCCGTTTTAATATACCAAATCTTATGGTAATACAAATGTATTTGATGCTGAAAGCGTATTCCAAGGACTCATTGCATTTGTAAATTTAGCCGTTACACTAATAGTCATACCACTTACTTCACTACTATATATAATTCCTGTATGAAAATATCGAACATAACCATAGGCAATATTATCACTTCCCCATAGTACTTGCATTTCATTTATATTTTCTGAGCATAAACTGCCATTTCTCCAAACGAATCTTGTGCCAGCTTTACTCGTGCCAATTTCTCTTGTTACTATATGAATCTCGTTCTTATCATCCAATGCTAAATCAATAATTTGCAATGATGTTAAGCCTGGTGCGGGTGCTCTAAGAATTGTGTTGCTTTCCCCTTGATTATTTACTGATTCTGTGGAACTACCCAATCCTAAGCTCGTCCAGCCCTTAGGTAAGTAATCGCTACCATTAGATGCAGCTTGCGCCTTAATAGAGATGCCACTAGACAAAATAACAATAGCCGCCATCATAACCAATGAAATAACCACTTTTTTTAATTTCTCCATATATTACCTCCATGAATGTTTTATATTCTTTCTTACAAAAAATAACCTACAATAAATGATATAAAATTTAATATAACAAAAAAACTAATTTAAAAGCTGATTTGTTTTATCTTTTTCTGTATAGAATTTTTTCATTCAAATAAGCATGATTTGTTAAATGTTAACCGATGACTTACTATCTTTTGTTGTAGTAATTCAGCTCATTGGAATCACCTCCAGACTAAATCAAGTCAACCACTTATCTATCACTTTTAGTATATTACAAAATATACATTTTTCAACCAAGGTGCCAATATTGTACAAGTTAAGTACCAATATTAACACTTCAATCTTATTAAAAGGCATTTTGCTAAGGAAATTTGTAACGAAAAAAAAACGAAGATACAATTTAGCTGGGTATGGTATTGGCCGTAAAAAAACAAAACAGACTGAAAACTAAGATAGTATTTCTCCACCTTTTCCCATAGAATAGAAATCGTTTCTTTGATCTTCACCCGTATTTGTATAAAAAAAAAGACCCCACATTTTCATGCGAAGTCTTTCTATATCACGAAATTCTCTTCCCGGCCAATATTTCACCGAAAAAATCATACCGATTTGAGTAAATTTTGAGTAAAACTCCTTTACCCTATCCGCAAATCCTTATAATATAAGGATTTAGTCCATAGTGTAAGGCATAAGAGCGATATGTCTAGCTCTCTTGATTGCAACAGTCAGTGCTCTCTGATGCTTAGCACAGTTGCCAGTGATACGTCTGGGAAGGATTTTTCCTCTTTCAGACACGTATCTTTTTAATTTATTTACATCTTTATAATCGATAACGCCATTCTTCTCGCCGCAGAATACGCATACTTTTTTTCTTCTGCGCATGCCGCCTCTTCTCATCTTAGCGCCATCAGCTTTATCATTCCTGTTAAATGCCATTGGTATACCTCCTGTTAGATTTAGTTGAATGGAAGTCCTTCGTCTTCGACTCCATCCGGGATATTCATAAATCCATCGCCGATTGCACTGGAG
>SVDS01000072.1 GCA_015057715.1 Paenibacillaceae bacterium | reverse complement strand
TTCTGCAGTTTTAGCAAATAGTGTTGCTTAATCCTATAAAGTATTTTATAATTAAACTTTGTGGTGATTGTTACTATTTTTTCGTTTTTCACATGCTATTCCAATCACACAGTATTAATAATAATGTGCATCTGGCACAATTCAAAAAGGAATAATTATGAAAAAATTAGCTTTATCTGATGAAATACTATTAAGTATTGAAAAGCCTGCCCGATATATTGGGAATGAAGTCAATATGGTAAGAAAGGACACTGATTCTGTAGACATCCGTTTTGGTATGTGTTTCCCGGATGTTTATGAAATTGGAATGTCTCATCTTGGAATGCAGATTTTATATGATATGTTTAACCGAAGAGAGGATATCTACTGTGAACGTATTTTTTCTCCATGGACCGATTTAGATAAGATCATGAGAGAAAAAAAGATCCCTCTTTTTGCATTGGAATCACAGGATCCTATTAAGGAATTTGACTTTATTGGAATCACCCTTCAATATGAAATGTGTTATACAAATATTCTGCAGATCCTTGATCTTGGTCAGATTCCCCTTCATGCCAGCGAAAGACAGGAGAGCGATCCGATTATTATCGGTGGCGGTCCCTGTGCCTATAATCCTGAGCCTCTTGCAGAGTTTTTCGATATGTTCTATATTGGAGAGGGCGAGACCGTTTATTTCGAACTGATGGACCGCTATAAAGAGAATAAGAAAAAGGGAGGAAGCCGGAGAGAATTTCTTGAGATGGCAGCTGAGATCGAAGGAATCTATGTTCCTTCTTTTTATGATGTATTCTACCATGAAGATGGTACCATCAAAAGCATGACTCCCAACAATCCCCATGCAAAGGCAACCGTAACAAAACAGCTGGTTGTTCATATGGATGATGCTACCTATATTGAAAAACCGGTTGTTCCATTTATAAAAGCAACTCAGGACCGTGTTGTTTTAGAGATTCAAAGAGGCTGCATCCGTGGCTGCCGCTTCTGCCAGGCAGGCAACGTTTACCGGCCCATGCGGGAACACAGCCTGGAATATTTAAAAGATTATGCATATAAGCTGCTAAAGAACACCGGTCACGAAGAAATTTCCTTAAGTTCCTTAAGCTCCAGCGATTACAGTGAACTGGAAGGAATCGTTAATTTCCTCATCGATGAATTCAAGGGGAAAGGCGTGAACGTTTCCCTTCCGTCTCTTCGAATTGATGCATTTTCTCTGGATGTTATGAGTAAAGTCCAGGATATCCGTAAGAGCAGTCTGACCTTTGCGCCAGAAGCAGGCTCTCAGAGACTTCGTGATGTAATTAACAAAGGACTGTCTGAAGAAATTATTCTAAAAGGTGCAAGCGAAGCATTCCAGGGCGGCTGGAACCGGGTTAAGCTTTATTTCATGCTTGGGCTTCCTACAGAAACCGTAGAAGATATGGAAGGAATCGCAGAACTTTCGGAAAAAGTGGCGGAAGTTTATTATGAGATCCCCAAGGATCAGCGAAACGGAAAAGTACAGGTCATTGCCAGTTCTTCTTTCTTTGTACCAAAGCCGTTCACACCGTTTCAGTGGGCAAGAATGAGCACTAAGGATGAGTTTTTACAGAAAGCTTATCTTGTGAAAGATAAATTCCGTACCATGCTGAATCAGAAGAGCTTGAAGTACAATTATCACGAGGCTGATTTGACCGTTCTGGAAGGTGTTCTTGCAAGAGGTGACAGAAAGATATCAGCCCTCATTGAAGAGGTTTATAACAATGGTGCTCTCTATGATTCATGGTCTGAGCACTTTAAAAATGATGTGTGGATGAAAGCCTTTGAAACCTGTGGGCTGGACCCCGATTTCTATACCGTAAGGGAAAGAAGCTTAGATGAAACATTCCCCTGGGACTTTATCAATGCCGGAGTTTCCAAGGAATTTTTAAAGAGAGAATGGCAAAATGCCATTGGAGAGAAAGTCACCCCCAACTGCCGCATGCAGTGTATTGGCTGTGGTGCCATGAGTTTTAAAGGAGGTGTCTGCTATGAAAATCAGAATTAAATTCACCAAACAGGGTCCGGTTAAATTCATTGGTCATCTTGACGTAATGCGTTATTTCCAGAAGGCAATGCGAAGAGCGGACGTGGATATTAAATACAGCGAAGGTTTCAGTCCTCATCAGGTGATGTCATTTGCAGCACCTCTTGGAGTGGGTCTTACCAGCAATGGGGAATACATGGATATAGAGGTTCACTCCATGACAGACTGTGACACCCTGATGAAACAGTTAAATGATGTGATGGCAGAAGGAATTTGCGTTACTGAATGCCACCGGTTAAATGATAATGCCAAAAATGCCATGTCTCTGGTTGCTGCGGCTGACTACACAGTCACATTCCGGGAAGGAAAAGAGCCAGAAGATATAGAAGGATTTTTTGAGGGTCTTCTTAAGTTTAAAGAGCAGGATCATATTCTGATTGTGAAAAAATCAAAAAAAGGAGAGAGAGAAGTAGATTTAAAAAATTATATCTACCAGCTTTCTGTCTCCGATCATAAAATATTTATGAAAATATCAGCAGGAAGTGCAGATAATTTAAAACCCGAACTGGTAATGGAAGCTTATGACCAGTGGAGAGGGGAAGCCAGTCCTGAATTTGCATTTTGTATCCAGAGAGAAGAAGTTTACGGGAATACAGGTGATGAAGCAAATCCTGTTCTTGTCCCTCTGGGGCTCATAGGAGAATCCGTTGAATAAATTGATCATTACCAGATGGAATGGGTGTATTATCACTCTTTTACAGTCAGGGAAGGAAACCCTGCAAATTGATATTGAGCCGGAAGAAAGCCATTCTTTCTTAGGAAACATCTATATTGGCAAAGTAAATAACATTGTGAAAAATATCAATGCTGCATTTGTGGACATTGGGAACGGGCAGATGGGTTATTTAAGTCTTGGTGACTCATCTGTTCATTTTGCCGATGGCCGTTTGTCTGACGGGAAACTCCGCCAGGGAGATGAAATTGTTGTTCAGGTGGAACGGGATGCGGTAAAGACGAAAGCTCCGGTTCTTACAGGGAATTTAAATATTACCGGCAGATACTTTGTTCTCACTTCGGGAAAGAAGCAGATCGGTTTTTCAGCAAAAATCCAGGATTCAGGCTGGAAACAGCAAATGAAGGATTATCTGGAAGGTGAAAAAGAGGATTGGGGTATCATTGTCAGAACAAACGCTTACAGCGCTCCCATGGATTCCTTAAAAGAGGAACTCCAACTGTTAAAAGGCCGTTTATCTGATATCCTTACTCATGCTGGGCACAGAACCTGCTACAGCTTGCTCTACGGTTCCACGCCCTCGTATTTAAGTGGCCTGCGTGACAGCTTTCAGTCTTCTCTGGAGTCGGTGGTAACCGATGAAAAGGATATTTATGACGCAATAAAAGAATATTTAAGTGAACACCAGCAGGAAGATCTCCATTTACTGAATTATTATGAAGATTCACTGCTTCCTCTTAAAAAGCTGTACCGGATTGAAAAAACCATGAGTGAAGCCCTTGGAAAAAAGGTCTGGATGAAGTCCGGAGGTTATTTAGTCATTGAACCCACAGAAGCTTTAGTGGTGATTGATGTAAATACCGGTAAATATTCCGGTAAAAAGGCACTTCGTGAAACCATTATGAAAATCAATCTGGAAGCTGCTGAGGAAATCGGACACCAGATCAGACTTCGTAATTTATCAGGTATTATTGTCATAGATTTTATTGACATGGAACGGGAAGAAGATAAAAAGTTTCTTTTAAAACGACTTGAAGAAATCGTCTCAAAAGATCCTGTTAAAACCACAGTTGTTGAAATAACCAAATTAAATCTGGTTGAAATTACAAGAAAAAAAATAAGAAAGCCCCTTTGCGAGCAGGCGTTACAGATGAAGGAGAAGATTTCATTATGAAAATCATAATAGTGGGTTGTGGAAAAGTTGGGACAACCCTGGCAGAACAGTTAAACAAAGAACACCATGATATTGTCATTATTGACAAAAATGCCGGTGTGGTAAATTCCATTTCGGAGAGAATCGATGTCATGGGTGTTGTTGGAAACGGCGCAGTAAATAAGGTACAGATGGATGCAGGGATCGAAGATACAGATCTTCTTATAGCAACAACTAATTCAGACGAGCTGAATATGCTGTGCTGCCTGATTGCAAAAAAAGCAGGTAACTGCCATACAATTGCCAGAATCCGAAACCCTGAATATGATTCCCAAATCGGCTACATTCGTGAAGAATTAGGCCTTTCCCTGGCGATTAATCCTGAAATGGCGGCTGCCATGGAAATTGCAAGACTGCTGCGTTTCCCTTCTGCAATTAAGATTGATACATTTGCAAAAGGGAAAAAAGAAATCTTAAAATTCATTGTTCCTGATCATTCTGTTCTTAATAATATGAAAGTCCGGGATGTTCTGGTAAGACTTAAGTGCAATGTCCTGATCTGTGCCATAGAGCACAATTCAGAGGTCATTATACCAGGAGGAGACTCCATAATCAGTGCAGGAGATAAGATATCATTCATTGCATCTCCTGTTGAATCCAACGAATTCTTTAAACAGGTTGGAATTGACAACAATGTTATTAAAACTGCCATGCTGGTAGGCGGGGGAAAAATTACTTATTACGTAGCAAAAATGCTGGAAAACACAAAGATTAAAGTGAAAATTCTGGAGCAGAATGCAGAACGCTGTAACGAACTCAGTGAATTGCTTCCAAGAGCCATGGTAATAAATGGCGACGCCTCGGACCAGGAACTGCTTTTGCAGGAGGGAATTGGACAGACGGATGCATTTGCCTCCCTCACTGGATTTGATGAAGAAAATATTATGCTGTCCCTTTATGCAGCCAGCCAGTCCAAAGCCAAGCTGATCACTAAAATAAACAGGATTGCATTCGAAAATGTCATAGATTCCATGAATCTGGGAAGTATTATTTATCCGAAGCTGATTACTGCAGAAACCATTTTACAGTATGTTCGCGCCATGCAGAATTCCATGGGAAGCAATGTGGAAACACTTTATAAAATTGTGGCAGACCGGGCGGAAGCGTTGGAATTTAAAGTGGTAAATGAGCCATGCATTGTAGGAATTCCACTGGAAAAGCTGGAACTAAAAGATAATCTTCTGGTAGCTTATATCATGCGCAAAGGACGATTTATCAGTCCACGCGGAAAGGATACCTTAGAAGAGGGGGACAGGGTCATCGTTGTTACAACGGTAACCGGACTGAATGATTTGAAAGATATACTAAGGTAGGAAAAGGCGATAGAGTAATGAATAAAAAAATTATCATTTATGTTTTGGGTTGGATCTTAAACATAGAAGCAGTATTTATGCTTCCCCCCTGTGTAGTTGCATTGATTTACAAAGAGACAAGCGGCATCTGGTTCCTTGCAGTCGCTGCGGTATGTGGTGGAATCGGATTCTTATGTACCCGCAGGAAACCGACTAATATGGTGTTTTTTGCAAAAGAAGGTTTTGTCTCAGTAGCGTTAAGCTGGATCGTTCTCAGTTTTTTTGGGGCGCTTCCATTTTATTTCAGTAAAGAAATCCCGGTATTCGAAGATGCCATGTTTGAGGTCATATCCGGTTTTACTACAACTGGTGCAAGCATCCTACCTGATGTGGAATCACTTTCCAAATGCATGTTATTCTGGCGCAGTTTCACCCACTGGATCGGAGGAATGGGGGTTCTTGTATTTATTTTATCCATTCTGCCCCTGGCCGGTGGTTACAATATGTATATTATGAAAGCAGAAAGCCCGGGACCCTCCGTGGGTAAACTGGTTCCAAGAGTCAGGACCACTGCTAAGATTTTATATGGTATTTACCTGTTTATGACGGCGCTGGAAGTAGTACTGCTTATGATTGGCGGAATGTCATTGTTTGACTCCCTGACGATCAGCTTTGGAACAGCCGGTACTGGTGGATTTGGTATTAAAAATAATAGTATGGCATTCTATGACAGCTACTATTTGCAGGGAATTGTCACTGTATTTATGATTCTTTTCGGTGTGAATTTTAATGTATACTATCTTTTTTTAACACGCCATCCCAAAGAAGCCTTATTCAGTGAAGAAGCGAGAGCTTATTTAGGGATCATCGGCGTCTCCATATTGTTGATTACAATCAACATTTATCGGGGATTTGGAAGTGTCTTTGCTGCATTCCATCACGCTGCATTCCAGGTAGCTTCCATCATTACAACCACTGGTTACTCTACGGTTGATTTTGATTTTTGGCCTGAATTTTCCAAGGGAATTCTGGTAGTACTTATGTTTATCGGAGCCTGTGCCGGCAGTACTGGTGGAGGTATTAAAGTATCAAGAGTTGTTGTATTATTAAAAGCTGTTAAAAAAGAGCTGGATTCTCTCCTTCACCCAAGAAGCGTAAAAGTTTTAAAGCTGGAGGGCAAACCTGTAGAGCATCAGGTAATGAGATCAATTAATACGTTTTTAGGTGCCTATATCGTTATTTTTATCTTTTCCGTGTTAATTGTCAGTCTGGATAATTTTGACTTTACCACAAACTTCACTGCGATTGCGGCAACTTTTAATAATATTGGCCCTGGATTAGCAGGTGCCGGTCCCGCCAAAAACTTTTCCCTGTTTTCACCGTTGTCCAAGTATGTCATGATGTTTGATATGCTGGCAGGACGACTGGAGATATTCCCTATGCTTCTTTTATTTGCACCATCTACATGGAAGAAGAGCTAAGTAAAAAAAGCCCCCGGAGTTTTTCTCCGGGGGCTTAACAATTTTATAAAAGCAGTAATCAGGCTTTCTTTTTCTGGTGCCAGACCTTAAAATTAACTGCCGAAAGAATAATTACAAATATCACATTGAAAACCAGGATGCTGATTGCAGCAACAATTCCCACACGGTCAGCCACACCGCCTACAATCTGAGGGGTTATGATTCCTCCCATAGCAGATATAGCAGTGAGAAGAGACATTCCCAGAGTAGAACCCTGAATCAGAGGTCCGGCATTGGCGATACAGGTAGGATAAATACCGGAAAGAAAGAAACCAAGTCCAAGGAGAGAAGCTGTAACCATAGGTAAGCTGTTAACTTTAATTAATATAAAAAAGCAGACAGCACTGCCAATGGAGTTAATCAGTAATATAGTGCTTCTATGTACTTTCTTAGACATGGCGGCACACAGTAACCGTCCACCCATAATAACCAGCCAGGTTAGTGAAACGAGAGTTGTAGCAAATTCCGCACTCATAACACCTGTATTCTGAAGATAAGTGACAAACCACCCATTAATGCAATTTTCCACTCCAAGATAGAAGAACAAAATAAAGGCAATGCAGTAAAATGCAAAGGAACGAAGAAATCCTTTGTTTCCAGCCACTGTACTTTTCGTCCTGTTTTTTCTTTCTTCGATTTCTTTCTGAGCCTGGTTTATTAAATTATAATTCATGGTTCCATATGAAATTGCGGATATAATAGTAAGAACTACAATCATATAGAGTGTCACTCGCCATCCAAATCCCAGTTTCATCATCATTGCAGTAAGTAAAGGAGCAAGAAATGCACCAATTGCAAACGTACAATGAAGAATGTTAAGCTTTCCTGTGGCAGAATCTCCATAAATATCATTGACTGCCGCATTGTTTAAAATTGTAATGCATCCTCTGGTAAAGCCGTAGAGCAGCATAACTGCGTACATGACAGGAAGAGGAGGCAAAAGACTTAAAACCATCAGAGACGTCGGCACAAAAAGTGTAACAAGAGTGATCGCCCTCTTTTTTCCCATAACAGGAACCATAACAGGAAAAATAAAGCTGGATGACAGGTTGCCGATTGCCATGACTGATAATAGTCCTCCAGCTGCAAGAAAGCTGATTCCAGCTTCTTTAATAATGGATGGAAGTATGGCTCCTATTACTAAAACAGCCATACCGCTGACAGCATATCCGTAGCAGCAACGGATAAATATTGAATTTCTTGGATCTGATTTCATTGGTATTACCCCCTTTTATGATCAAACATTGACCATTATACTAAGAGAAATGGAAAAATACAAGGAGAAGTCATAAAACCCCCGTTTTTTCTAATAAATTTCCAGAAAAAATTATTGACATAACCGTTAAGGAATGCTATATTTATACAGTATGCCGCACAATGAGGTTAAAAAGTTTCTGATTTTTCAGAGCACCATAGTTGGCGAGTAATGATAATAGGAGGTGCCATATGTACGCGATTATTGCAACAGGTGGTAAGCAGTACAAAGTAGCGGAAGGCGATATCATTAAAGTTGAAAAGCTTGGTGTTGACGCTGGTGAAGCTGTCACATTTGACCAGGTTCTTGTTGTAAACAATGGTGAATTAGCAGTAGGCTGCCCGACAGTAGCAGGTGCTACCGTAACAGGTACAGTTGTTAAAGAAGGCAAAGCTAAAAAAGTTATTGTTTACAAGTATAAGAGAAAATCTGGATACCATAAGAAGAATGGTCACAGACAGTCTTATACTCAGGTTAAGATCGAAAAGATCAACGCTTAATCATGATAAGAGTAACCGTATTTGTTGATTCAGAACAACGTTATACAGGAATTGATATGTTAGGACATGCAGGTTTGGCTGATGATCATCAGGATGGACAAGAGCTTGTCTGTTCCGCTGTTTCAGCTTTGACTTTTAATATGTCTAACAGTGTGGAGCAATTCACAGAGGATTCTTTCGAAGTAAACCAGGAAGAAAAGACAGGATCTTTTCAGTTTCGGTTTACCTCTGACATAAGTTTTGGGTCGCAGCTCCTTATGAATTCTCTGATATTCGGATTACAGAATATTGAGGAAGAATATGGAGAACCATATATTAAAATCCGATTTAAGGAGGTGTAAGTGATGTTAAAGATGAACCTTCAATTTTTCGCTCATAAAAAGGGTGTTGGTTCTACAAAGAACGGTAGAGATTCCGAGTCTAAGAGATTAGGTGCTAAAAGAGCTGATGGTCAGTTCGTATTAGCTGGCAACATTCTTTACAGACAGCGCGGAACTCACATTCATCCAGGCATCAACGTAGGCCGCGGCGGTGATGATACATTATTCGCTTTAGTGGATGGCGTTGTAAAATTCGAGAGAAAAGGCAGAGACAAAAAGCAGGTTTCTGTTTATCCAAAAGCAATTAACGAATAATTGGACCGGCTTCATACCTTGACGTATGGAGCCGTTTTTTACGATACGCCCATTAATCTGAACATAGAATAATGGGATTTGCGTTTTTTTATCAGAAGAAAGGAAACAGGTGAATGAATGTTTGCCGATAGAGCAAAAATATATATAAGATCCGGAAAAGGCGGCGATGGCCATGTAAGCTTCCGGAGAGAACTTTATGTTCCCTGCGGCGGTCCCGATGGTGGTGACGGCGGCAGAGGCGGTAATATTATTTTTGAAGTGGATGAAGGACTTAACACATTAAGCGACTTCAGACACATTCATAAGTATACTGCACAGGATGGAGAACCCGGCGGAAAGCGTCGGTGTCATGGAAAAGACGGCGGCGACTTAATCATAAAAGTACCGGAAGGAACTGTTTTAAAGGATTTTGAATCCGGAAAAGTAATCGCTGATATGTCAGGAGATAATCGCCGTGAGGTTATTTTAAAAGGCGGCAGAGGCGGACAGGGCAATATGAACTTTGCAACTCCTACCATGCAGGCGCCGAAGTACGCACAGCCTGGACAGCCTTCTCAGGAACTCTGGGTGCAGATGGAATTAAAAGTAATCGCCGATGTAGGGCTGGTAGGATTCCCCAATGTAGGAAAATCAACGCTTTTATCACGTGTAAGCAATGCAAGACCTAAAATTGCCAACTATCATTTTACTACTTTAAATCCCCATCTTGGAGTAGTTGATATCGATGGAGGAAAAGGCTTTGTCATGGCCGATATTCCCGGTCTGATTGAGGGTGCTTCTGAAGGAGTCGGACTTGGACATGATTTTCTTCGCCATATTGAGCGGACAAGAGTACTGGTTCATGTTGTAGATTCTGCTTCCACAGAAGGAAGGGATCCCATTGCCGATATCAAAGCCATTAATAAAGAGCTGGAAGCCTATAATCCTGAATTAATCAAGCGGCCTCAAATTATAGCTGCCAACAAGATTGATGCCATTTATGAAGATGGTGAGAGTCCAATCTATAAACTGAAAGCTGAATTTGAACCTCAGGGCATTAAAGTTTACCCCATCTCTGCAGTAAGCGGCCAGGGCGTTAAAGAGCTGCTCTATGCAGTATATGAACTGCTTAAAACCGTTAATTTAAGTCCTTTGATCTTCGAAAAAGAATTCGACTTAAAGAGTCTGTCAGGCATATTGCTGCCTTATTCAGTAGAAGTAACGGAAGATGGAGTTTATGTGGTAGAAGGTCCCCGTATTGAAAAGATGCTTGGTTATACAAATCTGGAATCTGAGAAAGGCTTTACTTTCTTCCAGAAGTTCTTAAAAGACAACGGTATATTGGAAGAACTGGAAAATGCCGGCATTCAGGAAGGCGATACGGTCCGCATGTATGGTCTTGAATTTGACTATTACAAGTAACAAGGAGAATAATATGACAAGTAAGCAGAGATCCTATTTAAAAGGATTAGCGATGAATATAGATCCAATCTTTCAGATTGGCAAATCCAGCCTGACTCCTGAGATCACAAATGCGATCGCAGAGGCTTTAGAAGCAAGAGAATTAATTAAAATAACCATTTTAAAAAATTGTGCCGATGATGGTAACAGTATTGCTTCTATTTTGTCTGAACGGACACGTTCTGAAGTAGTTCAGGTAATTGGAAGAAAGATCGTCCTTTATAAACAGGCAAAAGACGAAACAAAGAGAAAAATTGCTCTTCCTAAATAACAGGTCTTATCATTAGGCCAGGGAGTCGATAATTATGGGTAATATAGGGATTATGGGCGGAACATTCGATCCGATCCACAATGGCCATCTGACGCTTGGAGAACAGGCTTATAAAGAATACCAGTTGGATGAGGTATGGTTTATGCCATCCGGGCATCCACCTCACAAAAAAAATCAGAAAATAACCGATCCAGACACCCGCCTGACGATGACACAACTTGCCATTGAGGGAAAAACCGGTCTGGTATGCTCTGATTTTGAGGTCAGAAGAAACGGAAGTACCTATACCGCTCAGACCTTAAGATTGCTGCGGGAAGCTTATCCTCAGCATCAATACTTTTTTATCATTGGAGCTGATTCGCTTTATGAAATTGAAAACTGGTATGAACCGGATCAGGTTCTGTCTCAAGCCGTGATATTAGCCGCTCGGCGGGAATATGAAGATGCGCACCTTTCCATGGAACAGCAGATTGCCTACCTGGGCACCAGGTACAAGGCAGATATCCGCATTCTTCATTGTAAAGAGATGGATATTTCCTCCGCCATGCTGCGGGAACGAATTGCAGGCGGTCTTTCTGTTTCAGAATATGTACCTCCTAAGGTACTGACATATATTAAAGATCAAGGCTTGTATCAGGAGAAGGATAAAGCATGATAGATGTTATAATGGAATTGAGAAATGATTTAAAGGAAAAATTGAACCCTTTAAGATTTGAACACACATTAAGTGTATCTTTTATCTGTACCGCATTGGCCATGCGATACGGTTGTAATTTAGATCAGGCAGAGCTTGCAGGTCTGCTTCACGATTGTGCAAAGCATTATGGAAACGAAGAAATCATAAAAAAATGCCGGAAACAGGATATTCAACTAACTGATGATGAACTTAAGGCCCCAGTCGTGCTTCATGCCAAATACGGGGCATGGCTGGCGGAGAATAAATATAATGTAACTGACCAGGAGGTTTTAAGTGCCATTCGGTGGCATACAACAGGAAGACCCCAAATGTCCCTGCTTGAAAAAATCGTTTTTACGGCGGATTATATTGAACCCAGGCGTGAGCGTGCGCCTGATCTGCTTCATATTCGTTCTCTTGCTTTTACAGATTTGGATGAATGTGTCTATCAGATTCTTAAGAATACTCTTGAATATCTGGAAAGCAAAGGAAGTTTTGTGGATTCTGTTTCTAACCAGGCATATGCTTATTATAAACAGGTTCACAATGAAAAGAAGGGAGAAACAAGATGAATCAATCCATGGATATGGTAAAAACAGCTTATGCAGCTTTATCTGATAAAAAAGGTGAGGATGTCAGCGTCATTGACATTCGTAACGTATCAGTTCTTGCTGATTACTTTATTATTGCCAGTGGTACTAACTCAAACCAGGTACAGGCAATGGTAGACAACGTGGAAGAGGAACTGGGTAAAAAGGGATATGTATGCAAACAGGTAGAAGGATATCAGACAGCCAATTGGATTCTCATGGACTATGGCGATATCATCGTGCATGTCTTTGATAAAGAGAACCGTCTTTTCTATGATCTGGAACGAATCTGGAGAGATGGTAAGACAATCTCAGTGGAAGATTTAGATGTAAAATAGATTCGAATATAATTAAATTAAAAATCAACGGCTTAACAAATAGTGTGAGCCGTTTTTTTTAGGCTTAAAGTTTACATAAAATAATTATGTTAACTTTAAGCCTAATTCCTTCTTAGTGAATCCCTAAACGAAACAAACCAATTACTTTTCCAAGAATCTCCACATGATCGACTATAATAGGATCCATAGTATCATTCTCAGGCTGAAGACGATAGTGTCCGTTCTCTTTAAAGAAGCGCTTTACCGTAGCGGAATCATCTACCAGTGCTACAACGATCTCCCCATTCTGGGCAGTGGAACAGTGCTCCACAATAATCTGATCCCCTTCTAATATACCTGAATTGATCATGGAATTGCCCCTTACCTTTAACATGAAAGTCTCTGCGTTAGGCAAGAGATCAGAGGGAATGGGATAGTAATTTTCAATATTCTCTTCTGCATATAAAGGCTGTCCGGCAGCAACCGTTCCAAGTATGGGAACGTTCACAACTTCCCGGCGGGTAAGGTTAAAGCAGTCATCAATAATCTCAATGGTACGGGGTTTGGTCGGATCCCTTCTTATATATCCTTTTTCCTCAAGTGTTTCCAGATGAGAGTGTACAGAAGATGTGGATTTAAGATGGACCGCTTCACAGATCTCCCTGACTGCAGGCGGATAACCCTTCTTCAAAATAGTCTCTTTTATATATTCTAAAATTTCCTGCTGTTTGGGTGTAATTTTTTCTTGCGCCATATCACAGCCTCCTCATTCCTAATCATTAAAACTATAGTAACATATGTTCGGTAAAAATGCAAACCTTTGTTCGAAAAAATGCAAAACAGATTGACAAACGTATGTTCTTAGTGATATGATAAATTCAGAAAAAGGAACATATGTTCTTACGTTTGAGGAGGTATGCATAATATGAAACAGTTGATCATGTTAACCCTGGCAGTCATGCTGGGAGCTTATTTTTGCGGACATTCCCTTATGAATTCATTGGCCGGCGAGGTGGGAACACCGCTGATAGAAAAGTATTACACCAGTATAGAGATCAAGAACGGAGACAGTCTCTGGAGTATTGCAGATCAGTATGTGGAGAACAGCGGCATGTCCACTGCCCAATATGTACAGGAATTAAGAAGTATGAACAGATTAAGGGAAGATACCATTCATTCCGGACAGTATCTGACGGTAGCATATTTTGTACAGAATCAGGATCAGTAACCTGGCTCTGTACCGATCCGGTATTTCCGCTTAAAGGAGGACTTGAATATATACCTCACAGCTGATATTATTAGCTTAAGAAGTAATCATTCCTGAATCAGGGGTAACTTAATTATGAAGTCCCATCCTTTCTAAGCAAACTGCCATTTTATCACAGGGGAGAGATTGATTATGAATGTCTTAATTCTTTACTTTAGTGGAACCGGGAATACAAAAGCAGTCGCAGAGGAGTTTTATCGTGCTTTAATTTTAAGAGATTATACAGTCGAAGTTCATTCGATGGAAGAGAAGTTCAATCCCCCATCATATCCATATGACTTTCTAATCGTGGGCTTTCCTAAATATTATGAATATCCTGTACTTTATGCTTTAAATTATTTAGATCACAATCTGAAGAAGAGAGAACAGGTCATTCCAACTTTGGCGTATTGCACCCAGTCGGGTCATTCCTTAACCGACTTTTCAGGTTTGGAACGGTTATTAAGGAAAAAGAATCACCGTCTGATTACATCTAAGAGTTTTCCTTATGCCAACAATCTTATGATTTTTACGATGTTTAGTTCAACCACTCCGGATGTTTTAAAGGAAAATAAAAGAATTATAAAGTCACAGATTGATCCGCTGTTAGATGGTTTTTTTCTTGGGAAAGAGAGCAAAGAGAAAGTGACAAGGGTCATAAGCATCCTATATCATTTCACTGCAGTTGTATTCACAAAATTAATGCCTATAGCAGGTATGAAATATTCACCTTCAGAAGAATGTATCGGTTGTAAAATATGTGCCTGCAATTGCCCAAGAATGAATATAAGGATGGTTCAGAACAAACCTGTATTTGGTCGAAAATGTATTTTTTGTATGCGATGCATTAATGCATGTCCGGTAAATGCAATTTTGTATAAAGGAAAAAAGAGTGCACAGTATCTGGAAAGAGGAGAATGAAATGCGGTACTTTTCATGGAGCGAAGAGTGCATTATCAGTGAAAAACAAAACACTCCCCATCTCTGCCATTCTATAAGGGGGCAGTGGTGGGGATAAGTATAAAAATATCTTTGTTAATCAGTAACTTCTGGGTCTCCAATTTCTTCATTTCCTAAATATACCTTGTATTCTTTTCCTTCATATAAGTTCATAATCTGTCTTCGCAATTTTGAGGGATAAAGGGGTAAATGATTCAGCGTTTTTATCTCAAGCCAATCATATCCCACTTGGTTCGTATCACTATGTAATACAGCGTTTTTGATTTCTCCAATATATTCACATAAAAATACCATGTCTATTCTATGAAATCTTTCTCCATGTACACCTTCAATAACAAAAACTAATTCTTTTGCTTCCACATTTAATCCTAACTCTTCAGCGACTTCTCTACATACTGCTTTAGAAAGGAGTTCTTCTGTTTCCTGTCCACCACCAGGCATAATGTACCACTCTTTATTTCCGTCTTTTATTTTAATTGCAAGCATTTTTCCGTCTTTTATAATTAATGCCTTAGCTGAATTTCTAATCATTCTATCCATAAAAGCCTCCATCTGTAAGTATATTTGGATAAATTGTTATAAAATTATACACAAATAGTGTAATTCAGTTTCTATTTGTTTTTTTTATTCTTCCCTCAATTTAACTTTATTTCTGGCACTGCGGCGACGTTCATCTTCCAATGCAGCATAATGTTTCTTTGTAGTATTTACATCTGAATGCCCCAGAACATCCGCCACCAAATAGATATCACCAGTTTCCTTATAAAGTGAGGTACCATATGTACTACGTAGCTTATGAGGAGTAATCTTTTTTAAAGGAGTAACCAGCCTGGAATATTTCTTTACCAGATTCTCAACGCTGCGTACGGCAATTCTCTTTTTCTGCATGGAGAGGAAAAGAGCATTTTCACTGCCTCCTTCAGGGATCATCTGATTTCGTTCTTCCAGATAATCCAGGAGAGCATCCTCTACTTCAGTACCAAAGTAAACAGTAACTTCTTTTCCCCCTTTTCTATGTATCCGGATTCCTCCGTTTTTAAAATCAATATCATTAAGATCCAGGCCAACGCATTCCGATACCCTGATACCAGTACCAAGTAAAAGTGTTAGCAGTGCCAAATCCCGAACCTTCGTTTTCTCGTGATAGGCCTTTTGTTTCTCTGTTAAAGATTCACCTTTTTCTACTTCATCAAGCAATAGAGCAACCTCATCAACATCCAAACGTATAATTTCCTTCTCATGCAGCTTGGGCAGCTGAATTAAGGCTGCTGGATTGTTTTGAAGACGTTCATTGCGGTAATAATAATTATAGAAGCTTTTTAAAGAGGAGATTTTCCGCATAATTCCACGCTCTTTATTGGTTACTTCCTGATTTCTATCATTAAACCGATATTTTAAATACTCCATATATTCCTCTATATCAACAACCCTGAGAGTATTTAAAAAATCTAATGGAATTTCTTTCATATCAATTTTACGAATAACCGGATTTTCCTTTTGCAGGAAGTCAAAAAACACCCTTAAATCGTAAGCATATGCGATCCTGGTGCGTGAAGATGTACGTGGCTCAATACCACGAAAAAAATCACCGCAGAAACGAGGAAGCTCTTTGATCAGTTCACGCAGATGCTTTACGTTTTCAATATCTTTTTGCTGATGGTAGGAGAGTGTAGCTTTCATGAAATCACCTCTTGTTTTATTTATTTATAAACCCTTAAATAAGATCTTAATTTGTTTGCATAGTGTCTATGTAGAAATAAGGAAAAACTACAAATTGTAAATATGGTTGCTATCATATAAAGATCGTATTTAAAGGTTGAACCCGTATAACAGCAGTAATGCAAATGCAATGACGTAGTGATGTAGTGATAAGGTAATATAGGAGTTGAAGGTTTACATTGGCATTTATTAATTATATATATGTATTACATTGATTTTCTATATAACTATGCGTTAAACTAGACTTTCGCGAATAGTTTGATCAGCCACGAATTAACTCTATGTTATAATAACCGAAAAAAAAATTTTACTACTGTTTTGTCTATTACCAAAATCTGTTTATAACCGAATAAATTACTACTACTGTTTTATCGTTTTTCCATTCGATACTATTCATAATAGTATATCATAATATTATGAATCTAGTCTAATGATATTATAAAAAATTATGCATTTTTCTGCACATCCCATTACAATACGGACAAGGCTCCTTTTTCCTCAATAACTTATTTTGGGGACTCATTAAAATTGTTAAGTTCTAGTATTCTATCACCAACATCTTCAGGGCAATGAGCATCCGATACCGTAATGATCTTCACATTATAATTTCTCATTATTTTTAGCATCTCTTCATCCATACCTAGTGTAGCTGTATTAGGACAACGTCGAAATACTCCACTGTTTTGTTCTGCGTACATATCATTTTTAGAAAGCTCCTTTGCTAAACTAGTGTAGTATTTTTTTAAAGAATATGATGGTTTATGCCCAAAAAGTTTAATCGCATCGGGATGAGCGATACCATCATAAATGCCACTTTGAGCAAGTGAAACAGATGTTTCAAAATATCTATGATATATTTCATCCACATTAATTCCATTCCAATGCTCCACCTTATGGTCAAAGGCAAAATTATCAACAAAATGTACGCTGCCTAGCAAAAAATCAAAGTCTTTATCTTTAGTTAATTCTACGACTAAATCTTCAAACTCTTTAAAATAGCATATCTCAAGACCAAACTTAATCTTAACAGGAAATTGATTGTTTCTAATTTGTTTGATAAGTGACAAATATTTTTCCAGTTTAAGAACTCCTGCGTTTCTGTGAAACCATGTATCTATATAATTACTATAAGCACAAACAGAATCGTACATAGGAACAAATTCTTCAAACCGATAACAATGCTCAAGTAGCCAAATTTCATCTAATTGCTTTTCAACTGCTTTGTTAACAAATTGATTTACCCATTCATACGTATATTCTCCTCGTTCAATATGAATATGACCGTCTACCATCTTGCCACTTCCTTAACTAATTTTTTGTTAGAGAAAAAACTTTGTCGCATTTCTAATCTCCTGCTTTTCGGTTATATCTTTTACTATTTACATAAACTACTATAACCAAAAAAAAATTACTACTGTTGTGTCTTTTTTTTCCATGAGATACTATCAGTATATGATACTGGAATTATCATAGTCCAATGACATAATGAAAACTTGCTACTGAACCTCAACTACTTGATTCAATCTGATTATCTTCCAAAGTTTATTTTCGACGTCATAATAAAGCTCCATAATGCCACAAAAATCAAATTTGAATTGATTTCTTTTATATACAGGTATCCCAAGTATATGACAAGCTAATAACCTGATATACCCCTCATGGCTGAACAACAATACATCCTGTCCATATTTAAGTATATCATCTAATAATTCTTTTTGCCGTGCCTTAACCTCTTCTCCGGTTTCTCCATCTGGAAATCTAACATCTTTGGTATAACTGAAAAAGTCTGCCCAAAACTCAGGATATCGCTTTTTGATCTCATCATCACTCATAGATTCAATTATACCATTGTCTATTTCATTCAGCCGTCTGTCCTCTATGAGAGTTATACGCTTTAATTCGGCCACATATTTTGCAGTCTGCTTTGTACGCAGATATTCACTGGTATAAATTTGGGAGATATTTATATCTTTAAAATAAGTACATAACATTTTTGCTTTTGCTTCACCTGATTCGCTTAACGGCTCATCCTGATGCTTAAGATATTTGTTAAAATAATCACCTTCTGCTTTATCCCCATGTCTGACTACATAAACCTTCATTCTTTACTCTCCTTTCGCAAATAGTCCGTTGATATTCCACCGTTAAAAGTCACACATCAGCTCCCATTTAACTCCAAAGCGATCCTTTACAGTACCAATTATTAACATGTACGGCGGTCTTTCAAGTGGCCTTATTACCTCTCCCCCATCACTAAGTACTGAAAAGGCCTTTTCAACTTCTTCTACTGTATCAAACCCGATAATATGAATCACTTTCCTGGTAAGTTCCACTTCTGCTTCATCGGAAAGATCATTCATCCTTACCTCCTGTTCCCCAAACATAATCTCGGAATGATACACCAATGATTCCTTTGCTTCATCTGGCCGTTCCCAGCCGTTTTTTACGGCATCGGAATAATGTAATAGATTTTTTATCGTACAGCCAAAGGCTTTTTTGTATTCCTCCAATGCTTCCTCTGTTTCTCCTGAAAAGCATAATTTCTGTATAAATTTCATATAGATACTCCACTTAATATCAACTGATATGTCCCGCTACTTTAGAATAGAAATATGGGGACTATTCGTTACCATAGATTTCTCTACTTTACCAATAGTCCCGCACCAAAATAACTATATTTATAAAAAATTATTTCTTATCTTCAAACACTACCCAAAGTGGGAAATTATAAATTTCATTCCAACTATTATCCCTAAATGTGAATCCAAAATACAATGGCTCTTTGGATAAGTCTTCAATATCGCCATCTAAAAATGGAACGTAGCTGACGCGGCCATTCTCAAGGTCAGTCATTAAATCGCCTGCATATTCCTGATTTAATTTGCAAACAGTTGAAGTTATGGATACTGCATTTGTATCAGTTGTCACAATATCAAAAAAACGATACTTATTCTCAGCATTTTTTTCTGGTTTTTGAACAACGATTACTGTTGTGGTCTGTCCATTAATAGTCATGTCTCTTGCTTCAATAAAGCCTGGAACCATAATCTGATATCTTTCATCTCCCCAATTAACAGCCTGGTCTTCTGCAGCGCTTGCAGGTATAATCATTAAACCAGCAAGAATAATTGTTGCAAAAATAGCTCTAATAAACCCCTTCATACATAAAACCTCCTTTTTTTTCCATAATATCATAATAAATCCTTCATTACAATTATCTTCTAATAAATATGAATAGATATACCCACTATTAGGCGCTTTTCTACTCTCCGCTGCTACTTTGTCGCCATTAATAGGCCACACGCTTCTCATTGTACCCACAATTCATATAATGTTCGTAATATTTCTTCAAATCATCTCCATATAAAGCTGCCAAATCCGAATTATTATCTTTATAAACCTTTACATCAAAGGTACTGCAGCCTTTTCTTCCCTCTGCCATGCCATTGTTTACAAAGTGCTCCAATAACTTTTGTCCATTGCTTCCAACTGTATTCTGAAGATCAGGATTATTATTATAATAATACGTGGATTCAAATATCAATTTATAATCTTCCGTTTTTAATACTGCTTCAGACTTTGTCTCAGGTGCAGAAGAATTCTGCTTTGTCGATGAAACATTGCTGTTGCTATTATTATCATATGGACATACTCCGCCTGGATGGAGATGAGCAGAATACCCGTGATGGTAATGGTAACTACCTAAACCGCTTACGTTTTTGTTGTCACGGTGTCCTCCCTGGGAATCTGTCCTACCGGAATGCGCCTGGGCGGTTATTACGTTATTACCATATTTTGTCTGCGTACAGCCAAGAATTAAGAATGCAGCCAGAAATAATGCGATTTTCTTCCCTTTTTTTAACTTTAATCCGGAGTTTCTTTTCGTGATTTTTTTCTCTGTACTCATATAACACTTCCCCCTTACCTATTTTCTTTAAATATAACATACAGCAAAGTGAATTTCAAATATTTGGTAATATTATTTGCATAAATAAAAAATGACAAAACATTAGCCTTTTATTTTGGCATTTTAACGTTTTGTCATTTTTAATTATATAATCTATAAAATTAATTATATTTATGCCCCTGGACCTGCATTTGTCTCTGGCTCCGTGGGTACTTCTTCCTCTGTAGCCTTCTCTGAGCTGACTGGCTTTTTCGTTTCTTTTATTGTTTCTTCTTTCGTTGTTTCTTCTTTTGTATCAGGAACTTTTGCTCCAGGCCCGATCAGACTTCCGTCTTCATTGGTTGGTGTTTTCCCACTCTCCTGCTCTTTTGTCTCTTGTACCGTTGTTTCCTTAACTGTCTCTTTGGTTTCCTCCGTCGTTTCAACAACAGCCTCTGTCTGTGCTGGAGCTGTCTCTACAGCAGCTTCCGTTTGTTTCTTACCTTTTTTGCCGCTGGAGCTGCCTCCTGTCGGCGTATTTTTACCAGGTTCTGTAAGTCCGGTTTCTTTTGAAATCGATGCACTGATTTTCTTTACTGTGGAGGACGGAGCATAGTTTTCCTGACCATAGAGGAACTGATGAAGCTGCACTACGTTGCTCTCCAGAGTGGTGGCTATTACACAGTCCATTTTTCCAACTTTCATGGTAGTACGTGAGAATGGGAAGCCGGCAGTTTCGCCAATGTGATATTTGCTGATGCCCTTTGCAACCGCCAGAATATCATTCATGCCCACACTGGTGGAGATCTGCGGGAAAACTGTTGCTACCAGTGTTTTTCTGGTGGCAAAATCTGCATTTTTTGCTTTTTCCATAGCCAGATTTACGACTTTTCTCTGACGCTCGGTTCGGTTAAAATCAGTATCCATCAAACGCAGTCTTGCGTAAGCAACTGCCTGTACACCATCTAAATGATTCATTCCGGCATGTTTCAGCTGGTGGGAACCAACTCCCGTGGAATTTACTGTTTCTGTGATGAAACCGTTTATGTAAGCAAATTCTGAGTCTGTGATTTCCAGATCAATTCCTCCAAGGATATTAATGGCATCTGCTACAGACTTCCAGTTAAAGGTTGCATAATCGTCAATATTTAAATCCAGATTCTCGTTAAGGGCTTCCATGGCTTGTTTGTGTCCGCCCTTAAAATACGCTTCATTGATTTTATGATAAGTGCCCTTGCTGTTAATCTTTAAATAAGTATCACGGTAAACAGACAACAGCTTGATTTCACCAGTTTCCTTATTAATATTGCAAAGCATCTCCACATCCGACAAGGCGCCTTTGTCTAAGTTTCCATCTCTGGAGTCCACGCCGAAAACAGCAATTGTCCAATAGCCTTTCTGATGGGTTCTCTGTTTAAAAAGAAATATTCCTGCAATCAGCAATACTGCAATGATAACTAATTTAACTATAATTTTGTGCTTCTTATGATGCCTTTTTTTCTTTTTGTGGTTTGCACTGGTCTGCTGACCACTGTATCTGGCCCGTGGATTCCTGCCATCACCAGTACTGTAATAAGTTCTGTCACCATGGGAAGCCTGCATTGGCTCCTGTGCCTGACTTTTTCTTTCCGGTGTATGTTGTATAGGCTTCTCACGCATTCTGCCGTTATCGCTTCTTTTCTTCCGGGCCCTCATACGATCTAATTCATCCTCATGATCCATGACTCTGTCCTCAATCCTTTCCCATGTTGTCTTAGACAACCCCACATATTCTAACAGAAATTCAACTCTTATTTCTTGCTTTTCTCTTAATTTTATCGGTCAATCAATAATCTTTCAAAAGAACCGGATAAAACTAATAAAGGGGAAAAGATGAGGATTCAGATATGATATCAGATATTTATTTGAATGATAATCGTTTATTAACCGGTTGCTAAAGCTGCATCCGACAAAACCAGGGCTTCAATTGCTGCTGCTACTCCATCCTCTTCATTGGATCTGGTAATGAGCCGTGCACTTTTCCTGATTTTTTCAGATCCATTTTCCATGGCAACGGTGTAACCCAGTGGAAGAATGAGCATGGATAAATCATTTTCACTATCCCCCATGGCAAGGATCTCCCTGGGATGAATTTTATTATTAATGGCATATTCAAGCAACGCATTTCCTTTTTGAGCATAGAAATGTGTTATTTCAAGATTGGTAGCGGCTGAAGATGCAATGGATATTCCTTCTTCTTTCTCCAGACAGGAACGGATATAAGAAAGAATCTGAGGATTCTCATGTACAATTGACATTTTATAAATATCAGTATCAGATTGAATCAGAGCCTCTTCCGAAACAAACTGAAAACGTCTCACAATGGTTTCGAAGGTATGTTCATCGGAAACCATGGAAAGAAAAATTTTATTTTCGAAGCTTTCCTTAAATTCCTTAAGACTTGAGGTAGTGTAACTGCCCTCAGCCGTCATAAAATCGTAAAGCACGGAAAATGGCCGGCATATGGTGAGAATACGGCTAACCTGATTTTTAAATAACATCTGCTTGCGGATTTGTTCCCCCATACTGTTGTAAACAGCAGCGCCATTCATGCAAATGATATCACAGGAGATTCCCGCTTCCTCTAAAGGCGCATAAGCATCTGCATAATTACGTCCTGTGCATACAACGAAACCAATATTTCTTCTGTTCAATGCATGAACAGCAGCCTGATTTTTTAAAGAAATTTTACCATAACGGTTTAACAATGTTCCATCCATATCGGAGGCTACTAATCGTATCATATAATTTTTATCCTTTCTTATCCACTATTCTTCTTGCAATGTCAGGATAATTGGTTATCATTGCTCCAATCCCCTGCTCCGCTAAATATTCCATTAACGCTTCCTCGTTTACAGTCCATACGTGAAGAGGAATCTTCTTCTTTTTTGATTCTTTGATTAATTTTCCAGACCGCAGGTTATTAACAGACGGGTGAAGAGCGTCTGCTCCGATCAGCTTTGCATAAGCGACCACATGTATCCAGCCATCCGAGTATAAAATACCGGTTTTTGCTTTCGGATCCAGCTTTTTGATTTTTATAATGCTGGGATGATGGAAGGAGGAATAGATTACCCTCTCTTCCATCTCCATCTTTTTAACCAGCTTTAATACTTTTTCTTCAATTCCCTTGTAACGGTATATACTGGTTTTCAGTTCGATATTAACAGTTAAATCAGTTGGCTTTAACAGCTTAAGAACTTCCTTTAACTCTGGTATGACTGCAGCGGTGTATTCCGGGTGTGTTTTATTACAGCAAAATTGTTTCAGTTCAGCCATTGTGTAATCTTTTACATTGCCGAAACCATTGCAGGTCCGGTCAATTGTTTCGTCATGGATTACTGCCAGTTTCCCGTCTTTGGTAAGCTGTACGTCCAGCTCCACTCCGTCTGCCTGCTGCCTGACTGCCAGTTCAAATGCTTCCAGTGTGTTTTCCGGCGCATAAGCGGAAGCTCCCCTGTGAGCCCAAACCTTTGTTTTCATCTGCTAATATCCTTTCTGATACTATTTATTTAATAAATTATAATCTGCAATAGATTTATTGATATTATCAGCCATCTTTTTAACGGCCTCCTCTGGTGTACCATTGTTGTTAATCATGTTTTCAATTTCTGTTTCCACTGTCTGTCTTGCTTCTGGAAATATACTTAATAAAGCGCCTGCTGACTGTGGTGTGGAATCATGAAGCTGATCAATGGCAGTTTGAAATTGCGGGAACTTTGCTATGTTATCTTTAAAAACCGGTTCATTATGAGCTGCAGTGGTAATTGGGAAATATCCTGTCTGGGAGTTCCAGAATGCCTGGCTTTCCGGTGAAACAAGAAACTTAACAAATTCCCATACCGCTTTCTGTTTGTTTGCATCATTATTATTTAATGCCCACAAAGAACCGCCGCCAATGGATACGCCACCCTTATCATCATCACTGACTTTGGGGAAATAAGCGGTTCCTACTTCAAATTTTCCATTTACATCATTTAAGATCTGCTTTAAGGATGCAGTTGAGCCCAGTGTCATGGCAGATTTTCCAGAACTGAAGTCTGCAAGGCCTGCATCTCCTCCTCTGCCCACGTTTGGTGCATATCCCTTGGTTGATAATTCTTTCCATGCAGTCAGTGTTTTTACACCGGCTCCATTTTTATCAAAATCAACGGCTGTTGCTGCTGCTTCTCTTCCATTGCCACTGTCTGCATAGTTGGCCTGCTGCTTGCAGGTAAACTGCTCAAAAAACCAGCCATAAATTCCAAGAGAAATAACTTCTCCGGCCCCGCCTTTCTTAAGCAGGTCATCTCCCACCCGTTCAATTCCCGGAAGGCTGTCTGGAACCTCTGTAATTCCAGCTTTCTTAAAAATATCTTTGTTATAGTATAGAATGGGGGTAGAGGAATTAAAGGGCATGGAATATAAAGTACCATTTACTGTATAATATGCCGCAATATTAGGTTCAACCTGAGAGAGATCCCATTTATCCTCATCAATCAGCTGCTGCATTGGCACAACCCAGCCTGAATCAATCATGAATCTGGTTCCAATGTCGTAAATCTGTACAAGATCTGCACCCATGTTACCAATCTGTGCGCTTTTTAACTTGTTAATGGCATCGTCATAGCTGCCCTGATACTGAGCCTCAACTGTGATCCCGGAAGTGTTTTCCTTATTAAATTTTTCTACAAGTGCATCAATTGCTTTTCCATTGACGCCGCCCATGGAGTGCCAGAATGTAATGGAAGTCTTTTGTGTATTTCCTGAAGTTTCTGCGGCAACAGGTGCTGCACTGGTCGTTACTTCTTCTTTCGTTTCAGATACAGCGGTATTATCGGATCCGGTCTGACTGGAACAGCCGGATAACAGTCCTGCAGCCATGATAGCCGCCATACAAAAGGAAACTGCTCTCTTTTTCATGATTGTCCTCCAAATTTTATGTAATTTATTCTGAATCAGGTCAGCCTTTAACGGCTCCTGAAAACATTCCTCTGATCAGCTGTTTTTGTCCTAATATAAATACGGAAATTGATGGTATGATAATCATTACGACTCCGGCTATCATCATGGAAATTGATTGGGAATCCACGCTGTCTAACATCCCGATTCCAATCTGAACTGTTCTCATTTTATCTGAACCTGTAACAAGAAGGGGCCACAAATACATATTCCAGGCATTGATGAAGGTATAGACTG
>SVDS01000071.1 GCA_015057715.1 Paenibacillaceae bacterium | reverse complement strand
CAAGGTAAAACCGTCATTCTGGTTCTAAGAAAACGACGTTATTTATGTACCTCCTGCGGAAAACGATTTTTGGAACACTATTCTTTTCTTCCTACCTATCACCGCAGAACAAGGAGACTGGCTTTTTATGTTATATCTCTCCTTCGGCAGACTTTTTCTCTCAAGCAGGTTTCAATCCTTACCGGGGTTTCCGTCCCTACAATCTGCAGACTTTTGGATACCATCTATTATTCACCCCCAGATAAACTTCCTGAGGCTGTTTCTATTGGTGAATTTAAAGGCAATGCCTCTACTGGGAAATATCAGTGTATCCTCGTTGATCCTAAAAAACACCGGATTCTGGATATTCTTCCAGACCGCACTCAGAGCCATCTGGCTGATTACTGGAGAAACATTACAAGAAAGGAAAGGCTGAAAGGAAAGTTCTTTGTCTGTGACATGTGGCTTCCCTATGTGGAGCTGGCCAGGACCTTCTTTCCAAATGCAAAGATTATAGTGGACAAGTATCATTTCATTCGTCAGGTCACATGCGCTATCGAAAATGTTCGTAAACGGCTCCAAAAATCCATGCCGACTTATCTTCGAAAATACTCTAAACGAAGCCGGAAGCTGATATTGACCCGCTATAGAAAGCTGAAAGACGAGAACAAAAAAGCCTGTGATCTGATGCTCCAGTATAGTGATGACCTACGGTTGGCGCACATGATGAAAGAATGGTTTTATAACATCAGCCAGCTGGAGTCCTATCGTAAGCAACAGCAGGAATTCGATGATTGGATTTCTAATGCAAGAGGATGCGGTATTAAAGAATTCGAAAAATGTGCGAAAACGTTCCAGTCTTGGAGAAAAGAAATCTTAAATGCCTTTAAATATGGCATTACAAACGGTGTCACAGAAGGATTTAACAATAAGATTAAAGTATTAAAACGAAGTTCTTATGGAATCCGAAACTTTAACCGGTTCCGTACTCGGATACTTCATTGTACATCATAGGAAAAATGGTCGGGATATGGAGGCTTATTTTGCATGCCCAAAACAGCATACAGTAGAATGAACTATCGAAACAGCTCTAAACGTAAGAAAGGAGCGGGATTCATACGAATCCCACCCCAACTATTGACAAAGAGCCAAAATAATGTTAACTGAATAGCACATCATCTTTTGAAGCACTTACAGATGATTTTAATATAAAAGAGGTAATAGTAGACTTGGATGCCTAATATTACCTGTTCGGGTAGGTAGCCGAACATAGTTCAGTTCTGTTCCAAATTTACGCCATAATTGTTCCAAATGGTGCCGCTAGTTTATTTAATAACTATTACATTGAAAATCTATGATACCCCCATTAAATTAGTCAAAGAATAGGAACGTCCTCCCTCTGTTGTGTAGTGATAGTTAAAAGGACTCAAAAAATCACATACTTGGAATGTATCTAAATCTATAATAATATAATTGGGACCGTATGAGAAGTCTGCATACCCATCTCCAAAAGTTCTTGGAGTTTTCAATCCTGACAAATCAAAATAGTCTATTACATGAGTTACATTTCCAGTATCATTTTTATAATAGCTATTAGAATATAACCAAGAGCCACGGTTGACATCAATTAAGAGCGCATTGGGGGCCGAGTAAGGAGCACTACTGGAGAAAGAACCTAAATATACACCTTTAACTCCATTATTACTTGCTACTGAAATGCTCATATCACGAGCAGAGTATCCCAATGGTAAATACCATGTTTCATGATCTTCCCATTTCAACCCATCAATAATATTGGTTCCATTGCTCATAATTTGGGAGTTGCTATAGTAAAGAACCACTCTGGAAAGATCATCTGTATAATTAAGAATTGCGCTTGCCCCAGATGGATTTGAGCAGTTCCACATCAATTTATAATTACCCACTTCTGCTCCTGATGCAGAACCAATAAGAATTGCATACTGTCCGGCAGGAACATTGATAAAGCTTGCCCCAGAATTGGCAGTAACACCCCAACCAGTTGAACTACCCAGAGAGCCATTATTTATGGTATACAAAACAGCCAATAGATTAGGATTGCTTGAATCCAATTTTAAAAATGCCAACTGTTTTGCAGTTAGATTAACAACGTAGAAATCATAAGAATCTGTAAGATTCCCGTTACCAACAAAAACTGAGTCTTGAATTGCCCAAGCGCCTCTACTACTGAAAGCCTTATTTTGAATACCTGAAAAAACAGTTTTTGATTGTTCCAAATCTTCTAAGTCCAGAAACTCTTGAGCAGGTAATTCACTATATGATTCTATTGATAATTTTTGCATATTAACACCTTGGGCCTCTGTTGCTTCAACCTCAGGTATAATTGTGGCAAAAGCATTCAAAGACATACAACCGAATACAAGCACCATGATACATAAAATAACAATAATTCTTTTAAACTTTTCCATATTTCCCCCTCTTTCAATGTTTGAATATGCTTGTTTTAATGTAGCTTTGTTCTCATAAATTGGCTAAAGCATTATAGAAAGCTCTGTAGACCGAATCACGATCAATATGCTCTGTTCTAATTAAGCCTTGCATCCATTGGTTTTTGTTGACCGTTGTCTTATTTTTATCGATACTCTGATCAAGTGAATCCATGAACTTTATTGCAAAAGTTTCAAAGGCATTGTTGATCATTTTTGACATCTTATCGCCAACCTTGAAATTGTCCATTTTTTTCTGAATATTTTCACTTTGTTGTGCTAAATATTGCCCTAAGGCACGATCGTCCTGTTCAACGTCCCACACATGATCTGAATCATTAATTTGTGCAGAAAGAGTTTTGGCATACACACCAGCAAAGGATAGCTCCTCGGCACTATAAGGAGCTTGAATGTCCGTTCTTATTTCAGCTTTTGAAAGTATTTCCGCAGCATTTTCTCTTAGTTGTGCCGCTATGTAACCATCATTTCTATTTAGCCAACGGTCGTCAGAAGTATTTGGGTTAGCATAAGCACTTATCTTAGCAATGTAATCTTCATAACGAGCAGCTTTTTCATCCACCATTGTTAAGATACTGGCTTTCATATCTGCTGAAGCACCCGTCTGTCCTAAGTCCTCATAAAAACCACCAATACTATTTGCAAAAGCGCTTGCCATTTCATTTTTAGCCAATGTGTAAATACTCTCCAGCTTTTCCATTTCAGTGATTTGCTTGTCGCCAACAAATTCATTTTGAATGCGGTCTTTTAGAACAGTATAGCGTGATGCGAGATAATCTGCTTTCATTTCAAGACGCTCAACATTGTCAAATCCAACACCCATATTCCAAAAATCTTCTTTTACTCCGCACCAGTCAATGTCCGAAGTTAGTTCATTTTCGTTCAATTTATGACGAAAACTTTCTAGATCAAATGTACTGACTTGGTCTGGTAGTATGAGTTTAACTGGTTCATTGGAATCTCGGACAAAGGTATCTCCTTCAAAACGACCTTCAATGCGATACTGTTTCATATACTCATTCATGAGTGCATCATTCTCAGTATATGAACTTCGTTCAGATGCAGGTAAAATTTCAGCTTTTAATCTTTCATCAGGCGCAAGCTGCGTATATGTGATATTGTTAAGAGCTTTCATCTGATTGACATTAGGTTTATAAATTCCGGTTTTATCTTGTTCCTTCGTAAATCCGGAATTTAACGTTACGGTATCTCTCTTTTGCTGAACTACTGAAGTTTGTAATCTACGAACTATTTGTGATTGATTATTATTTAGACGTAGAATTGTCGTTCGAGCAGAATTATTGAATAATCCAATTTGACCAATAAACATAATTTCACCCCCCCTCTACTAATGGTATCGTCAAGATTTATTTTTAAATAAGCAAAAAATCTCTAAATATTTACCAAAATTAATCAAATCCCTAAATAAGTCGTGAAATTCTATCTATATTTTTTCTTTTGCAGTTTGACCTAAGTTATTTTCCATATCGTATGCACAGTTACCCACATAGCCTTCGAGCTGTGAATGATCTGATATCTTAAATTTGAAACATAAAACCAACTTCCTGCACGAGACACCATGATACCTGTTCTGGTAGAATATGAGTTGGGGTAGATTTTTACCCCATTTGATGCCGTTTACCCTAGAAAAACCTAGCTTTTCTCATAGTCTTTGGACGTAATCATTTTTACTTTACCACTTCACTTCTTTCATTTTTCCCTTTTTACCAACAGAATAGCGATATTTTCTTGTACAAGTTTATTAAGATAGTATCAATTTTCGCAGATTTGTTCACGCAATCCGACGAAACTCAATACTTTTTGGCAAAAGCACTTCGCATTATATCAAGCTTTTCTCGAAAAAACAAACCGTCAAAAAAAATAATAATGCATATTTTCCTTTTTTTATAGAACAATAATAAAAAGGAGGCATTACCATGGCAGTGACTCATAAAATTGCTCTATGGAATTATGAGGTGGCCCAAATCCGCTTACCGGCTTTTTAATATATTTATTCATATAAAAAATCCAGGCAGCCTTTAAATAGGTTGTTTGTTTTATATTTAGAAAATAAATTATGTCAGGAGATTATTATGGGAATTATTGGTTGGATTATCATTGGAGCTATTGCTGGTTGGCTCGCGAGCATGGTTACTGGGAACGATAAAAGGATGGGTGCTTTCGCAAATATTGTAGTGGGCGTTATTGGTGGCCTTATCGGGGGATTCATTATGAGTTTACTAGGCGGAACGGGCATTTCCGGCTTTAATCTTTGGAGTCTTTTGGTTGCCTTTATAGGCTCATTAATTGTTTTGTGGATATTTAATAAAATCAACAAATAAAATAAAGAGTGGAGGCGTAATTTATGAATGATTCAATCATAAGTAAAACGGATAAAGTCGTAGGTACTATCAAAGAAAATATTGGAAAAGCTATGGATTCTGAGCAGATGGAACTGAGTGGTAAATTGCAAAATCTTGCCGGCGAAACCAGAGGGAAGGTTGAAGAGACTATGGAGAAATCCGTACAAATCAGTGAGGATATCAAAGAATCAATTGCTGAGAAGGCAAATGATTTAATTGATTCGGTGAGGAGAAAAAATAAATAAGTACTTGTTTTATTACCATTCTTATAAATTTGCAAAAAAACCTTGATAATTTATTTGTTTGGTGTTAGGATAAAACAAATATTTAAATGCAATGAAAAGAAATAGTACATGTGATTTTGATTTCAGAGAGGGAATGGCCGGTGTGAATTCCTATGATAATAGCATGGAAGGCGTCTTGGAGCAGCGGAGTGAATTTAGTAGCTACCGCCGGATTATTCTACCGTTAAAAAGAATTCGATATAAGATTACCAGTTAATCCGTATCGATAAAGTGCAGATACTATATCTGAATTTAGGTGGAACCGCGGAGATAATCGCCCTAAGCATATTTTTATATGTTTGGGGCTTTTTTTATGCGTTTTTAATAAAAATAAAAGGAGGTTATTTTCAATGAAAAGAAAGTTTGAAATGGATGAATTAATAAGATATTGTAATCAGTACGGTTTTATATTTCAAGGTAGTGAACTATATGGTGGATTGGCTAACACATGGGATTATGGTCCGCTTGGTACACGGTTAAAAAATAACATTAAAGATGCCTGGAGATATTATTTCATACAATCGAGAGAAAATAGCTATGAACAGATATTTTAATGAATCCGACAGTCTGGGAGGCTAGTGGTCACTTGGCTGGATTTACAGATCCATTATTGGATTGCAAAGGTTGTAATACGAGGCATAGAGCAGATAACTTAATAAATGAGTATAACACACTATGAATGCTGATTCCATGTCACAAGAAGAAATGATGATTTATATTCGCGAACACAAAGTCCCTTGTCCAAAGTGCGGAAAATCCGATTTTACAGACATTAGACAATTCAATTTAATGTTTGCAACTCAAAGGGGCGTTACACAAGACAATTCAAATACAATTTATTTAAGACCAGAAAATGCCCAAGGTGAATATGTCAATTATTTAAATGTCCTTAGAACAATGCGTGCAAAATTACCTTTTTCCATTGGACAGATTGGTAAAGCATTTCGTAATGAAATAACTCCTGGTAATTTTACTTTCCGAACAATTGAGTTTGAGCAAATGGAATTTCAGACTTTTTGTAAGCATGGAACAGATAGCGAAACTTATGAGTTTTATAAAAATTATGGTATTCGTTTCTTTGAATATTTAGGTCTCTCCCAAGAAAATCTAAGATTTCATAACCATGAAAAGCTTGCTTATTATGCTAAAGAAGCTTGCGACATTGAATACTTATTTCCATTCGGATGGAGCGAAATTAATGGGACGCATAATCGAACTGATTTTGATTTAACAAGGCATCAGCAATATTCAGGAAAACCAATGAACTATTATGATGAGATAACAGGCGAGAAATACATCCCATATATTATTGAATCAACCTATGGGCTGGATCGTATATTTCTGGCTTTATTATTCGAAAACTTACACGAAGAAGAACTTGCTGAAAACGACACAAGAATTGTATTAAATATTGCTCCTAAACTAGCTCCTATTAAAGCCAATATATTGCCTTTAATAAAAAAGAAACATTCAAATCAAGCTACTGAAATCTATCATATATTACAAAAGATGATGATGGTAAGTTATGATGAATCTGGTAGCATCGGCAAACGATACAGACGGGGAGATGCTATTGGAATCCCCTTTGCAATTACAATAGATGATAATACAATCGAAAATAATCTAGTAACTATTCGTCATCGCGATACCATGGAACAAGAAACTATTTCAATAGAAAATCTCCCTGTTTATTTGTTTGCACAACTGGAAAAATAACTGTTCCTGAAAAACTAATTTTAATAATTATAGCTTGAATGAAAACCGAGAGTCCCTCTTAATAAGAGTTGAAAGATTTGAAGAAATAACTAATTTTCTTGAAGAAATAAGTGCTTCAAATTTAAGGAAAAGTGATTATAATAACGGAAGGAACTATAATAAAGTGATATTTTTGCGCAAGATATCCAGACATCTAAAAATACTTGCAAAAGTAAAATCCACATGCCGAAGTTTGTTTTTTGTGGAATGATATCTGTCTGCAAGATGAAAGTGAAACAGTAATTAATGTTTCAAAAGCTTCGGTGTTAAAATAATCTTATCGGATTCAATTACATGTAGCTGTAATAATTCAAGCAGCTTTGAATCAAGAAGCAACTGAGCCAGTTCAAATGGGGTACGACCATTAAAACTGGCTCTTGCTGTATTGTTAATATGGTTAGTAATTAAAATGATGTCCTGTGGCGTATAATCGGTCAGACAAATACCCTTAGGTATAATTTTGCGGATATATTTATGATTTTTATCCAGTTTTCCTTTCTGCCAGGAAGCAAGAGGATCGCAGAAAAAAATCTTTGTCCGTAACGAACCATCCAGACTAGTCTCCAATGCCACAGGATTTTTAAACTTGGAGCAATTATCTGTGATGATGATTCCGAATAGGCGACGAAAAGTTCAAGTCCTAATCCTTCTTCTAGCCTAATATAAGTATTATAACATTTATGAAAGAGTAACTTTCCAAAATTTGAACGACTAACATACTAAAAAACAGAAAAAGTTGTACTTAAAAATATATTTAACGACTTATATGTGAAACTGGATTACAAACGGGAAGCTGGGAATGCAATTGACCTGTTTTTATCGTATCTTGATATGGAAATGCAAATTTTGGCACTCAACATGTATAATTTTGGCACTTGCGTAGATTTCTTACACGTTAGTGTTATTATATCAATAGATTAAAGTTGATTAACTATTTTAGGGGAAGGCTACTTTTTAGAAGAAGCTTGTCGAGTACTACCCTTTCTTCTGCCATCTAATGTGCCAAATACTTTCCCCTGCCCCACTATAAAAATGAGTTTTGTTTTAGTGGAAAGTAATGTACCCAAAAACAAAAAAGGAGGAGCAAAAATATGTTCAAAAAGTTATTTACAATATTATTTTCGGTTATTATGGTTTTGGGAATGGGAACGATGACCTTTGCGGCTGACGCATCGGTAGTTTCTAAGGATGAAGTAATAGATCAGCTCAACTCTATTGATTTTGGCAGAGATGTCACATTTACAGCGTTACCACAGTCAAAATTAAGTGACCAAGATTTGTTGAAATTTGACTCTGTTGAGGAGGCGGAAGCATATCTGAAAAAATCTATAGCGAAGTCAAGCAAACTTACAATGCCTTCCCAGTCTTCTTTGCAAAACAGTATTATGCGACAGATTAATACCAATGCTCTCGCAGGAAAAGGTGGTGCAGCATGGTACGATGGTGAGGTATGGTGGTGGGGTGGTGGTAACACCAGTTTGTTATCGATGACACATGCTGTAGTTAAATTCTATTACAATGGTTCCGATAAAATATCGAATATTACCGTTAAGGATTCTTATATGACGGGAATTGTTGGCGCTACTTGGACACATAGAAGTGGTAGCGCTACAGCATTGGGAGGATTAAACGCAAAATATTCTGTAACAGGAACGTGGTTTATTGGTATTTCTGTAGCGGGTTACCCTGTTGGTGCTTCTTTTAATGAAACTCTGAAATCTAATACAATTACTATGAAGATTGATTGATATGAAGGAGAATGTTGTTTTGATAATCGTAGGGCTACTTTTACTTGTATTCGTTATTATCTTTCCGCTACCGACGATGTTAGCAATTTCTGGAGTAGTATGGAGAATCATAATTGGATTCTTTGGTTGTATTTTGATTTATAAAACAGTTCGTAAAAAATAATGGTGGGGGAAGTATTTGGTACATTAGATTGCAGGTAAAAGGGTAGTGCAAAAAATTTTTAAATGCGGAAGAATTTAGCTGTTGTGAGATAGGAGGGCAAACATGAAAAAGAATACACCTCTCTTCTTTTTATTTACATTAGCATTCCTTATTATTTTGATTGGTGTTATTGAAAAATAAAATATTATACTCAACTTAATCGACAATATTATACTTATATATACCCAATTATGGTAATGAAACTGCTCTTTCCTAGTAGTTTAGGACTTTTACTATTTTTTTTCGTCAACATATTAGGATGGAGTTTACTCGATTCAAAGAATAGTTGTAGATGGCTTTCTAACAGTATATGCTTGTATGGTATTAACAGCCGAAAGATTCAAGCGATAAAAAATTAATAGTTATTACCTTAAGGTCTCGTATTTTTCTTGTAGGAGTCCTTAGACTGTAGACAAAGTCCCGGGCGGATGCCCGGGACTTAAACGTTCATTTTCCATACTCCGCTACGGTAACCGGAAACATATTTCACTCTACCTAGCTGCAAAAGTACACCTACATATCCTCTTCAAAGCCCCGAAACCCTTTAATTTTCTAGACTTACCACTCTAGCAGAACGATGGTCTCCACATTACTCGAGTGTGTAAAAAAGATGCCAAGAAGACGTAAACTCCCCTTGACTTAATCCATAATTCTTGATATGTATTACACTTTCTAAACGCTATTTAACAACTCATCTATCACTTTTTTATAGGCTTCACTAACATTTTGGATTTTGGGATGTTCAAATAAACGTTTTTCTGACAGAAGAGAACTAACTTTTTTATTATATGGCACTATTGTAACGAAGTCCTTCACTCTAACATAATCAATTTCCAATGCAAGTTGCTTTAATCTCAAAAATTGTTCATACAAAATTTTATCGTTCTGTGCCAAAAATCCCATTGCATGTAGTATCCAAATACGCTTATTTATATTGTTCTGCTTAAGAGCTGCAACAACAAATAAACCTCCACGGTAAGAATTAACATTGTACCCTATCGGAATTATAACATCATCAGCATTTAATAATATATCTTGAGCAATTAATGTGTCTCCCCTTCCACAATCGCATACAATATATTGATATTCAAAATTCTTTACAAGATATTTTAACAATCTAGAAAAGGTAGCTGTACCAAAATTATGTTCCTGCCAATATCTATTATTTTCTATGCTATACTTACATACTGCATCTACACCTATTGGAGATTTTAAAATATCCAACTCCTCTACAGCCTTAGATCTCTTATCCTTTTCTAAACTCTTCATTTCTTCATAATCAATTCCTAATGCCATTGGTGCATTATCTAATTGAGCAACACTAATACACAAAACTTTCTTACCAGTCTTTTCATACAAGCTATACGCTAACGCTGCCGACGTAAAAGATTTAGCAACTCCACCAGCTGCATTAGCAATAGCAATTACCTTGGCCTTATTACCTTGAACACCTTTTAACTTACTACTTCCCAAACAAATATCCGACTCTGCTTGCAACTTCCATTTTTTCAATAATTCTACTGAATATAAATCCTTATCTGAATCTATCTTTTTTGAACAGTTAAAACATAACCAAATACCGTTTTTTAATGAGCGACGTTCTTGGCTTGTCATATTAGGATTATATCTGGGTCCGTTTTCTGAAGCTGCTTCAATATGGCTTGCCACGCCTATGGAACAAGACTTTTCTGGTTCACTATGTGCGCCAACAGTTAATAGCCTACACCCTGGATTGCTACAGATATAGCCACATCTTTGTCCAAGAATTTTTTTCGTTTTTTCATCAAATTCATCTTCGCGTTTTCTCATATGTCACTTTTCTTCATATAATTTCTCTTGAATACCAATGCTGACTGCAATCGGAGCAATTCCCAAATAATCTCCTGCAATACTATAATTGCCATATTTTTATTTCCTCCTGTTGTAGCTAATAGCATTAGTCACATTAATAGTTTTTGTTATTCTACTGGATTATATATACTATTTCTATATCTATTTTCCATAACATTTATTCGTAAAAGAACGTGGCCTGGCTGAAGTACGCCTAACTGTTGAGATACTGGGTTTTGAAAGTACAAATATACCTTATGTTGGTGGTTAGTATATAACAATAGGAGCAAATTTTTTCCACCCCTATGAAAGTTATTTTTTCTTTACTTTTTGTAGATAAGCAGATATTGGATTTTCCATAATTTCTGGATTCACTAATAATGCTCGTGCTTGACGTGATATCTCAGTAAAGTAACTTTCTAGCTAGGGGATCAATGTGTATATATCAGTTGTATTGCATGACCAGTCAGACGAGTAATTTCGTCTATGGCATATCCTTTGTTTTACAAATTGTACATTCTAAACTGTTATCTAATAGTTTTATAAGTTGCTGCTCTATACAATCACCATCCTTTGATTTAATTATAAGACTATACTGTTGTAAAATCAACCATAGTTGGAAAGAGCATATTTAGCGCTTACATTTAACTGGAGAAACTTTTTTCGATTCGGATCTGTAACGGATTCTACTTCAAAAAATAGGACCTTTACTATTTGTATCAATATTCGTCGATTTGTCACAATATCCGGCAAAACACTATACATTTTGGTTAAAGCACTTTTAACATATTGTCATTACCCCATCTCCATCTGAGATTCGGTCACACCAAAAAGTTTTTTACAAAACACAACTCCATTTTTCTTAAAGAATCCCGCAAGTCCGTTAAAATCAAGCTTTCCGCTCCAGCAGACAAACGGTTTCAACGTTCGCTGTTGAAGGAAACATATCCACACAACACACCTTAACCACCTCATACCCCCTCATCTGCAGCACTTCCAAATCTCTCACCAGACTCGTCGGCTTACAGGACACATAAACCAGCCTGTCCACCCCAAAATCAATAATCTTCCCCAACGCCTTGGGATGAATCCCATCCCTGGGTGGATCCAGAATAATAAGATCCGGCTTATCTTCCAGTTCATCAATCACCTTTAATACATCCCCCGCGATAAATTCGCAATTATCCAGACCGTTTCTCGCAGCATTCTCTCTAGCTGCTTCCACTGCCTCCTCTACAATCTCCACACCCACCACTTTTTTCGCAACAGGTGCAATAATCTGGGCAATGGTTCCAGTACCGCTATATAAATCAAAAACCACCTTATCCTTTGTCTCTCCTACATACCCTCTTGTGGTTTCATACAGCACTTCCGCCCCAAGCGAATTTGTCTGAAAGAAAGAAAACGGTGATATCTTAAACTTCAATCCAAGCAATTCCTCATAAAAATAATCCTGTCCATATAAAATATCTGTCCGGTCACTCTTAACCACATCAGCCAGACTGTCATTTAATGTATGAAGAATTCCTACAATTTTACCATTCAGTTTCAAGTTAAGCAGCGCATCAGCAAAAGGCTTTAAATCAGGCTCCTCCTGAGTCGTGGTAACAAGATCAATCAGAATCTCTCCTGTCTTCACCGCTCTGCGCACCAGAAGATGACGCAAATATCCGGTATGCTGCATCTTCTTATAAAATCCGACCCCTAAGTCTTCAAAATAATCCTTAGCCGCCTTTAAAATATCACAAAAATCTGTGTCCACAATCTTACATTCTGTTGTCGTCACCACATCATAAAAGCTTCCTCTTTTATGCATTCCCAGAGAAAGTGGACCATCCTTATATTCATCTCCAAAGGAAAACTCCATCTTATTACGATATTCATCTTCTGTCGGGCTCGGTTTTATTCCTTCAAATATAAAATCGCCTGTCACAACACCATCTAACAGGGATTTCACCTGCTGTTCCTTAATCTTTAACTGTTCTTCGTAAGGAATGGTCTGATAAGTGCAGCCCCCGCAGATTCCAAAATGAGGGCAGGGATCTTTTGCATATTCCAGAGGGGATTTCTCTAAAACTTCAAGAATCCGGCCTTCGCATTTCCCTCCTCTTTTTTTATTAATCATCACTTTCAATTTCTGTCCAGGAAGTGCGTGCTTTACACCAATCCTTCCTTCCGGAAGTTCTATCATGCCTTTATCAGGAAATTCAAACCGTCCGATTGTACCTTCGTATATCTCACCCTTTTTCACTTATGCTGACTCCTTTTATTCTCTTAAATTTTCATTTAAATTATATATTCTGTCATGTAAAAGAGCGTGTCTCACTTTCCGAGGCACGCTCTCCTTTTAATGCCAGATTTTATTCTTCGGAACTAGCTTCCGACTTTTCATCCTCAAAGAAATCATCGTCGAAATCATCATCAAAATCGTCTTCAAAATCTTCCAGATAATCCGGAGTAAAGAAACGATATACGGTATAAGCAATTCCCGCTACTGCCGCTACTGCGCCTATGATCGCGAGTATCCAGAGGATACAGTTTTTCTTCTTTTCTTCCTGTTCTCTTTTATGAAGCAATTCATTCACTCTGCTTGAGTTCATAAGATCTTCCAGTTTGCTCATAGCTTCTTTGCTCATTGCATCAAATCTGTTCATGTCTCCACGTCCTTTCTGAGAGCCCTGCTTTCATTCATATCCTTTACGGCATAGATTTCTCTCTTTGCCTGTAGCAGTTATTATACCATTATATTGCCTTTTTTACTATGGTTTTTGGTTTTTTTTAAAATTTTATGTAATTTAAATTATTCTCTCACAAGCTTCAGTTTTGCAAATGAAGCAAACATTTTTTTCACACCTGCCTGGTCAAAGTGAACCGTTACTTCGAAGTCTCTTCCACCATCCTTGATTTCCTTTACCTCACCGATACCGAATTTGATGTGGCTGACCCGGTCTCCCTCTTTATAACCAAGAGAAAGGGGTTTTTCAATCGTAAATGCTTTTCCGAATCCAGGAGTCGCTACAGGTTTTGATGTCTTTGACGCATATGCGTTGCTGCCTGGTCCAAAGCTGCTGACACCAGCCGTCCGTCCTGCTGCCCCGCTATTTCCCCATGGAAGACCGCTGTCGTCAAAATCGGACTGGGCTCTGGAAGAAAGTCTTTGTTCCAGTCTGCTGGAGTCCAATAATTCCGCTGGAATTTCTTCCACAAACCGACTGATCTTAGAATATCTGGTTTCACCATTTACCATACGCTGTCTGGCGCCAGTCATCATAAGAAATTTCTGAGCTCTGGTAATACCAACGTAGCAAAGTCTCCGTTCTTCTTCCACATCCTCTTTATTATCGGAAGAAATAGACATCATACTGGGAAATAAACCATCTTCCATACCACTTAAATAGACTCTTGGGAATTCAAGTCCCTTGGCGCTATGGAGTGTCATAAGCGTTACACGGTTTTCTGATTCATCCATTCGGTCCACATCGGCAACAAGAGCAACCTCCTCCAGAAATTCACTTAATTCCGGATGCTCATGCTCGCCTTCAAAGCTGACTGCTTTATTAATCAACTCTTCTATATTCTCCAGTCGGGTCTGATATTCAATCTCTCCCTCTGCTTCCAATTCCTTCTGGTAGCCGGTTTCATCAAGAATATCTTCAATCAGTTCGTGAATGCTGTAGGTTTCTTCCGTCAGACGGTCCCTGAAATCTTCTATCTTTTCCGTAAATCCAAGAACTTTATCCGCTGTTTTCCCAAGTCCCGGAACGGCTTTTGCCCTGCAGAATGCATCGTAGATACCCAATCCACGTTCGGAAGCAAATGCCTGGACCTTGCCGATACTGGTTGCCCCGATTCCCCTTTTTGGAACATTGATTACTCTTAAGACAGATAAGTCATCTCTTCCGTTTGCGATTGTTTTTAAATAAGCTAAAATGTCTTTGATCTCTTTTCTTTGATAGAAGTTAACGCCGCCCACCATACGGTATGGGACGTTATGCTGAAGACATTTTTCCTCGATCAGACGGGACTGGGCATTGGTCCGGTATAAAACAGCACAGTCCTGATAGTCAGATGAACTGTTTAATATGTCACGGACAATGGCATCCGCCTCTTCTGTTGCATTTTCAAACTGCTTAAACTGAACCATGGGGCCTTCTTCATTGGAAGTCCATAAGGTTTTATCCTTTCGGCCTCTGTTATGGCGGATTACCTCATTGGCAGCCTGTAAAATATTCTGGCTGGAGCGGTAATTCTGTTCCAGTTTAATTACCTTTGCGCCAGTATAAGATTTTTCAAAGTTTAAAATGTTCTCAATATTGGCACCACGGAACTTATAGATGGACTGATCATCATCACCCACAACACAAAGATTCTTATATTTTCCCGCAAGCAGACTGATTAAACGGAACTGAGCCGTATTGGTATCCTGATACTCGTCTACCATAATGTAACGGAAACGCTCCTGATAGTAGTTTAAAACTTCTGGATTATTCTGAAACAACTCTACAGTCTTCATAATCAGATCATCAAAGTCCAGTGCATTGTTCTTCTTTAACTCACTTTGGTACTCTTTGTAGACAGAAGCTGCTTTCTTCTGCCGGAAATCGCCGGAAGCGTTGAGTTCAAACTCCGCCGCACTTATCAACTCATTCTTGGCTGTGGAAATCAGACCCAGCATCGCACGGTCTTTGTATACCTTGGGATCTAGATCCAGCTTTTTTAAAACATGCCGCATCAGAGTCTTCTGGTCATCTGAATCGTATATGGTAAAATTAGTAGTATATCCAAGACTTTCAATATGCCTTCTTAAGATACGCACACAGGAAGAATGAAATGTGGAAACCCAGATGCTATCTGCTCCAAATCCCACCAGACGATCCACACGTTCTCTCATTTCTCCTGCAGCTTTATTGGTAAATGTTATAGCAAGTATGTTCCAGGGGTTTACACCCTTTTCTTCTATTAAATAGGCAATCCTGTGCGTAAGAACTCTGGTTTTACCAGAGCCCGCTCCTGCCAGCACAAGAAGCGGCCCCTCCGTTTGAAGTACCGCCTCTTTCTGCATAGAATTTAATGTATCATAAATACTCATAAATTGTACGCTTTTTCCTTTCCTTGTTCCTGCCCGTGTTTTCTGGGCATAGAGGGATGCCGTAGGCACCTTGTTCCTGCCCATATTTTTAGGGCATAGAGGGATGCCGTAGGCACCTTGTTCCCCCATATCCTCAGCTCAGCTTTAAAAAGGCTTTCAGGGAATCCATATGCTCCAGTGCCAGCCGTCTTCCCTCCTGATACAGCGCCTCCAGTTTCCTTTTGTCCTGCTCCGTTCTTTGAACCGTCACATGATGATCAGGACGTATTACGTAGATTCTGCCCTCTTTTTCCAGACGGTCAATCTCCTCCTGCATCCGGTTATATCTCTCCGGAACATCCTCCAGTGCCTTTAAAAATCTGGGAAGAGGTGCGAAATAGCGCTCATACCCTTTTTTCGTCCATTTATCAAGGGGCGGTTTCCGATAACCCGGTTCTCTGGTGAGAACCAGCACAATCTTTTCATAGCCCAGATCAATCGCTCTTTGATAAGCCACCGGCATGGAGCAGCCACCATCTAAATACTTCTTTCCTCCCACAGAAATCATTCTGGAAAGTATGGGAATGCTGCTGGAAGCTTTAACCGCATCAATGAAATTATCACATTTACTTTTTTCAAAATATTCGGGCTTTCCCGTCTTACAACGGGTTGCAATCACTTCAAAAATCTGTTCAGACTTATAGAATGTGTCATAATCAAAAGGAACCAATGTATTGCTTAATTCCCCAAACAGGAAGTCAAAGTTAAAGATTGAACGTTTTTCCACTAAGTTCCGGAAACTTAAAAAACGTTTATCATTGACATAATCTAAATCCACTTTTATGGTTCTGCCTATCTGCTTGCTGACATAACTCATGCCTGACATGGAACCGGCCGAAACACCGTTTACATAGGACATCTCAATCCCCTGTTCCATGAACACATCCAAAACTCCTGCAGTAAATACTCCCCTCAGGGATCCCCCTTCTAGAACTAAAGCTCCTTCTGTCATCTTAAATCACCTCGCCTACTATTTTATTTCATTTATCCGGTCCGGTCAATCCCTTTCGATATCGCCAGGTGAACTTGAGAATTGAAAAAGCAAATTTCGGGCCACAGGAGACAGTTGATATTCACCCTTATATATATATGGTATCTTATAACTCCTTCTGACAGTAGTAGAAGGAGAAGGGGCAAAGATAACTTCTTTATCAACCCTCTACCCCTTCTATCCAATTTTCCGACCTTCTCTATCCCCATATTAGGCAGGCTAGCAGTCGATCCTATATTTTAGCCTCGCCATTTTGAGATTGCGTGGCATAGATGACGTTTATTTCCTACACCTGCCCCTTTTCTTCAATCTTATAACTACTTCCATACTGTTTGAGGCATAGTAGCAGATAGATCTTGTTCAGTGCCCCTCAACTAAGGAAACTCAAAACCAGGCTGCCCTGAACAGCAAAAACCACCTGAACATCTATACTCTTTAAAAAAAGTCCATCATCAAGTCAGCACTTATGCGAACTGGCTTTGGTACAATTGATAATAAGCACCTTCCAGTTTCATTAACTCGTCGTGATTACCTGCTTCCCGGATCGTCCCCTGATCAATGACGAAGATCCGGTCTGCCTTGCGAATGGTGGATAATCTGTGGGCGATAATAAAGGAAGTCCGTTCTTTTAAAAGCACTTCAATTCCCTTTTGAACCAGCAGCTCCGTATGGGTATCAATGCTGGAGGTAGCCTCATCAAGAATGAGAATTCCGGGCTTTGATACCATGGTTCTTGCAAATGCCAGAAGCTGTCTCTGTCCAATGGAAAGTCCGGCTCCTCTTTCACTGATTTCCGTATCATATCCCTTTTCCATCTTCATAATAAATTCATGGGCGTTTACTGCTTTGGCAGCCTCTTCAATTTCTTCATCCGTGGCATTTAAACGGCCGTAACGAATGTTATCCCGAATAGTTCCGGAAAAGAGGAAATTGTCCTGGGTCATGATGCCCATCTGACTCCTTAAGCTCTTTAACGTCACACTTCTGATCTCCTGATCGTCAATATAGACCTTTCCGTCCGTCACTTCATAAAAACGGCTGATCAGATTTACAATGGTTGTTTTTCCCGCACCTGTCGGTCCTACCAAAGCGATGGTCTCACCCGGTTTTACCAGGAAACTAACGTGATCCAGGATCAGGCGGTCGGGTTCATCTCCATAGGCGAAGGAAACTTCTTCAAACCGTACCTCGCCCTTTAATTCCTTTAACTCTACTGCATTCTCTTCATCCTTAATCTCCACTTCTGTGTCTATGATATCAAAGATTCGCTCTGCAGCTGATACATTGGTGGTCAGCTTATTATAGAAGTTGGCAAGATTACGTATGGGACTCCAGAACATGGCGATGTAAGTGGAGAATGCAAGAAACGTACCAATTCCGATCTGTTCCACTCCCACAACTTTGATTCCAATAAAATAAAGCAAAAACCCGCCCATTCCCCAGGTTATTTCTACAAGAGGGCCGAAGGCATCTGCAACAATTACCGCATCAATAAAGGAACGGTAATGCTGGTCTACCAGATCGTGAAACACCTCTTTCGTCTCGTTCTCAGCGGCATAGCTTTGAATAATCTTGATTCCTGATAAATCTTCGTGAACATAGCCATTTAAATTAGAAGTTTTCTTTCTGTATACCCGCCATCTTTTATGGACATTGGTCTGAATAAAAAACATACCGACCGCCAGAATGGGAATTGTCAGCAAAGCTGCCATCGCCAGACGGTAATTCTTAATCAGCATAATGCTGAGAACACAAATCACCGTAATAAAATCCGGAATCAGCTGGGTGACACTATCCGATAATACATCTTTTAGTGAATTTACATCACCAATAATTCTTGCAAGTACCTTTCCTGTGGGGCGGCTGTCAAAGAAGCCAAACCCCAGAGACTGGATATGCTGATACAGTTCCTCTCTGATGTTTAAAAGCACACGGTTTGAAACTTCCGCCATGATACGCATACGAATCTTGGTACCCACTAAAAACAGCAGAAATAACCCAATTGCTCCAATGCCCACATAAAGAAGTCCATTGATATCTTTTTGTGCCACACATACGTTTACCGCATACTCCATTAACAGAGGAGCCAGCATACTGATGGTAATGGTTCCGCCCATAATAAACAGAACAAGCACTATTTTCTTTTTATAAGCAAGCAGATAACGAAACAGACGGATTATGGTATCCTTTTTCAATACCTCTTTCTGTTCCTCATCGATTCTGCTGGTATTTACTGACATAGTGCAGCCTCCTCTCCATACTGAACCTCATAGGTTCTATAATACTGTCCCCGTTTCTCCATAAGCTCCTCATGAGTTCCACGCTCGATAATCTTTCCGTCTTCCAGAATCAGAATCTCATCGGCTCTGCGCACAGCGGAAATCCTGTGGGCAATGACAATTTTAGAACTGTTTTCCAGTTCTGACAAATGAGATTCAATCTCCCTTTCAGTTTCCATATCAAGAGCAGAGGTGGAGTCATCAAGAATCAGAATTGGTGTTTCCTTTGCAATGGCTCTGGCTATACTGATTCTCTGCTTCTGACCTCCGGATAAGCCTACGCCTCTTTCCCCGATTACCGTATCATACTGTTCTGACAGCTTCTGAATGAAGCTGTGTGCCTCTGCAGAAATCGCCGCCTGCTGAACACTTTCCCACTCCGTAGCATCCTTATTTCCGGTTTTGATATTCTCGGAAATGCTGTCGGAAAAGAGAAATACATCCTGCATAACCACCGAAATCTGTCCTCTCAGTAAGGGAAGGGGCAGATCCTTAATGTTGATTCCGTCAAGCAGAATCTCTCCTGCTGTTACATCATAGAAACGCTCGATCAGATTGACAATCGATGTCTTTCCAGAACCGGTGACTCCCATAATTCCCAGTGTTTTTCCTTTTTCCAGGGTGAAATTGATATCCTTTAAAATATCCTTTCCATCCAGCTCAAAATCTACATGCTGAAAGGCAAGCTCCCCTTTTACAACTTCCGGAAGAACTGGTTTGTCAGGATCTGCAATCACCGGTTTTTCTTCCATGATCTTTTTAATCTTCTTATTGGAAGCAAAGGCTGCCGCAAGGTCATTGCTTAACCAGCCCACCATTTCCATGGGCCAGATGATATTGTTTGCATATTCGGAAAATGCTCCCAAATCACCGATTGACATCTTTCCCTTAATTACAAGAATTCCGCCAATGACAATGACTGACATCATAAGGAACTTAGACAGGAATGAGATGTTTGGCTGGAACCGGATCAGCAGCTTTGCCTGACTCATGTTTAAGTCATAATACTGCTTATTGTGTTTCTTAAATTTACTGATTTCATAGTCTTCTCTGGCAAATGCCTTGACTGTCCTGACTCCCGCCAGATTCTCCTGGGCAACCGTATTGAGCTCAGCAGTCTGTTCGCTGATTTTGTCGTAAACCTCACCCAGCCCTTTTTCCATCTTTAACGCATACCAGGCAATAATCGGCAGAATGACCAGAGGAATCAGTGTCAGGACAGGGCTTAACCGCATCATACAGACAAGAACAATGATGGTGTGAATGGAGCATTCCAAAACAAGCATTCCCACAAAACCAAAGGCATTCCAGATCCGCTCTGCATCATCCTTAATCCGGGCCATCAGTTCTCCTGTATTATGGCTGTCAAAATACCCCACGGACAATGTCTGGATATGATCAAACAAATCCTTTCTTAAACCACAGGCGATCCTTGCAGCCGCAAAGTCAAAGATAAATTCCTTTGTATACTGAAATATCGCTCTGCCAAATCCAATTCCCAAAAGCCCTAAAAGCAGCTTCATAAGAATCTTTGTTTCACCACCCACAATTACATCATCAATAATATGTTTTGTAATCTGGGGGGCTGATGCATCAAGCAAAATGCTGATAATCATCGCTGCAAGGGCAAGAACGTAAAGAAACTTATATTTCCTTACATACTTCCACAAATTTTTCATACCATTTCCTCCTATTCTTTTAAAAAACTTCATGACTTTTCTCCCATATATGTAAAAAAACCGAAAAAAACTGCGTAGTGCGGTCTTTTTCGGTAAATAAGCAAAAAAATAACCGCAGTCATTCAGACTGCGGATAAACTCATAAAAGGAAGCTTCGATCAAGAAGCAGCATTTGTCCTGACATCCTTAGACGCAAAGACAGTTTTCCATGAGGCAGACTGAATTAAGTAATATATTTCTAACTATTTGATTTGTTTTGTTGATTACACGATTACGCATCATAGTTCCTGCCTCCTTTTCTCAGATTTTGTTGTATTTAATATACAATTATAAGAATACTGCCAATTTTTTATTCTGTCAAGCAAATTTTGAACTTTTATGAAATATAGGAAATTGAAGTCAATTATTCCAGAAAAAACTTAGTTCTGGTACGAATTGTCTCTTTCCATTTACAGCAGTCATTGAGATGGAGCATCACATGGCGGGTTGGCGGCATCAGCAGAAGTCCCGCCACATCCTTGTTTCCCCAAAACTCCAGCAGCCATGCAGAATCCTTTTGAGACGTTACGCCGCCTTCTGCTTTAATTTTCATAAGGTCCGCTTCATTTACATCCCGAATCATATCTTCATAGGTAAACCGGCTTACGATTTCCCTGGTTCTTTCTCCCACAGCGCTGCGGTAATGAAGCAGTTCCTCACAGTTCACCTGTTTGCTGAAAGCCATAATCTCCTCATCGGTTAATGCATTTCCTGTATCCTTTATGGGAGAATTAATTCTTCTGCTCCAGTCCTCGTCAAAAAGCTGGTTTCCCCTTGCAGCCAGAATGCCCATGGTCAAATCTTCAATTCTGGCGATATGCCAGACTACCCAGGCAATTGTCTCATCATCTTTTCCAGGCATAATTGCATATTCCCGTGGTTCCAAATCTCCAAACAGGCGGTCGGTTTCGGTTTCTTCTCTATCTTTTATATTCGTTGGATGCAGCTGTTTATGAATGTCCAGAAAAATATTAATGGCTTCTTTGGTACTTTGCTTTTTCCGGATCACCTTATTTAATGCCTTATGCTCTTCACTTAATCCCTCACCAAAATATTTCATAGTCTCCCCCACAGAATTCTGTTATACGTTTCTTTCATCCAACAATTCTTTCTGTCTTTTTTTAGGCAGCTTTGCAAAAATAAGAGAATAGGACTTTTCCAGCATATCCTTTAACAGATCTTCCGGTACTTCTCCGTCTGCCATTACTGAATTCCAATGAACCTTGTTCATATAATATCCCGGTACGATGTCTTTGTACTGCTGCCTTAAAAAATCACCTTCCAAAGGGTCCAGCTTCATGGATATCAGCTTTTCCTTCCCCTGATCATCTCTGCAGACAGCTGCAAACATCTTACCGTCAATCATATACCGGTCCCAGTTCCATTCCTCTTTAAAATCACTGGTAACTCCATTCATTTCCTTTAAAAAGCCATCAATCCACGGATAGTTCATCGTACCTCCTAAAATCCTCTATTTTCTGTTAGGACGTCTTTTTATCAGCAGAAGATTGATATAATCATCAAACAGAGACCGATCGTCCGCAGGAAACATGATCCATTTTCCATCATGGTATGTGGTTGAAGTATCATACAGTTCCAGTATCCGGGGGGAGAAGTTTTGCCTTTCCAGTTCAAACTTGTCCCGTTCTCCTTTGCCCAGAATCACCATAAAACCACAACAGCCCTCTCTTGCATAGAGGGCGCAGAGGGTCTTCCCCCCTCTGCGGTATTTGTATTCGTACTTCCATGCCTTACCGCCGCTATTCCAAAGGCGGTCCATGTCATATGTTTCTTCGATCTTAGTACAGAGAGCTTCCCATGCAAGAAAAGCCTCCTCGCCAATTAAACTGATTATCTCTTCCCGGTCCGGGATCTTTTCAAGCATGAGTAACTCCTTTCGTTGATTGCTCTGTCACCTGTTTAAAGGATTATATCACCCATAACATGACAGCTGTATGTCATTTTATGAAAAATGATATTCATCGTATTCTTCCAAACTCATTCGTTCAATGGTAAATTCTGTTACCAGTTCCCCTTCCCCGCTAATGCAGTATTCTGGATGAACCGGTGCTCCCCAGCTGTCATCTCCGCCTACTCCTCTCATTGCCCCAAAAACGCTAATGACTGTATATCGTGGAGCAGAAAGTTCTTCATTATGAGTGGCAACTTCCAGTTCTTCAGCGGTATAGGGGAGAACGGATGCTTCAAACGGTGCTTTAACAGCTCTAAAACCGATGGAATTTCCCTTTCGGTCAGAAACCTTCAGCCAGCGTACTCCAGTTCTGTTACCGCATTCCTGGGGAACCAGATAAGGCGATACATTCCCTTCCGGAGTATCTTTATAGATACCAAGTCTGGCGCCTTCCTTACGGTCACAGTAATTCTCCTCCGGTCCTCTGCCATACCAGGTAAACTGTTTTGCCGCAGCCGGAGTTATGAGTCTCATACCAAAAGCAGGAAGCTCTGGCAGTCCCTCTTTCCCATGATATACGGCTTTCACATGGATGGATCCTGTTGAATTCACCTCATAGATAACCTGAGTTTCCGTCTGGGGTACAGTAGGAAGCTGATAGGTATAGGTAACGGTAATGCACCCCTCTCCCTCTTCCACTTTGCAGTTTTCATTTCTGTAAGCTGGGAATCTGCCTGCACCCAACCACATAGAGCTTTTAACGGAGAATCGGTTACCCTTATCATTATCAGTAGTCGCTCTCCAGAATACAGGCATGAGAGGTCTTCCCACCCACTCTTTTCCATCATAAACAATGGAAACAATACTTCCTTCCTGTCTGGAAAAGAGAATCCGGAATCCTTCCCCTGATACTCCAATATTGACATCTCCATAAACAATTTTTAATGGCTTTTTACCGCAAGGCTGCTGCAGGCCCTTAATCTCCCGCACACTCTCACCAAACGCAGTTTCAAAACCAGAATCTGCCCATAACGTGTCTTCCTTTAAAACCACCGACACCTGATGAACATATTCCCCCGCTTCTTTCCATTCGGGGATTTCAACCGTGATATATGCGCTGTTTAACGGTTCCACAACAGCCTCAAACTGCTTCTGGAAGACAGGTTCCCCATTTCTTAATACGGTATAAATGAATTCACAGTCTGAAGTATTCTCAAACAGCCTGCGGTTTTCGATTTTCACTCCTTTTTCGTCGGGTACCAGACGAAGATCCTGATAAAGATACTTTACTTCCTGTGCCTTGGGAGATGCTGTGCGGTCTGCAAAGACAATTCCATCACCACAAAAGCTGTAATCTGTGGGACGGTCTTCAAAATCACCGCCATATGTCATATGCTCTTCTCCGTAAGCATCTTTTTTCATCAGAGACTGGTCAATATAGTCCCAGATAAAACCACCCTGATACATCTCATAGCGGTCTTCCAGATCCGTATATTTATTCATACCGCCAAGGGAATTGCCCATGGCATGCATATATTCACACAAAATAAATGGCTTTTTCGGGTCCTCACTCAGATAACGCTCCACCTCATCCGGTTTTGCGTACATCCGGCTTTCCATGTCACTGATCCGGTCAAACTCCCTATTCCAGAAGACTCCTTCGTAATGAACCAGTCTGTCAGGATCTTGTTCTTTGAAAAATTCTGACATGGCGAGTATATCCTCCCCTGCATAGGATTCATTCCCGCAGGACCAGATCAGAATACTGGGATGGTTTTTGTCTCTCTCCAGCATGGATTTTGCACGGTCTACCACACATTCTTTCCACTCAGGCAGGCTTCCGGGAACATTCCAGGAAGGTTCACAATCTCCCATTTTCTGCCAGGAACCGTGGCTTTCTAAATTCGCCTCATCAATTAAGTAAATACCATATTCGTCACAAAGCCTGTACCACAGACTCTGGTCCGGATAGTGACAGGTACGGACAGCATTGATGTTATGCTGTTTCATGAAACGAATATCCCACAGCATATCCTCTTTTGTAATGGCCCGGCCTCTTCTGACGTTAAACTCGTGGCGGTTGACTCCCCGGAATACAATTCGCTTCCCGTTGAGACACATCACGTTATTCACCATTTCAAAGCGGCGAAATCCCAGCTTCTGGGGAATTACCTCTTTTAACTGACCGTTCTCATCAAATAAGGAAATCCATAATTCATAAAGATAAGGATCCTCTCCGTTCCATAATCGGGCGCCCGGCACACAACCGGTAAGCACAGTATCAGCCTTGGCTGTCTGGGCATCAAAGGACAAAACGGCATTTCCTTCTCTGTCTTTTAAAACAGCACTGACACTTCCTTTGATTTCTCCCATAAGACTTAACTCTGCACGTAAAAGTCCATCCTTGTAATCATCAGAAACATCTGCATGCACGAATAAGTCTCTGACATGGCAGGAAGGAACTGCATATAAATACACATCACGGAATATACCGGAGAACCGGAAAAAGTCCTGATCCTCAATCCAGCTTGCGCTGCTTCTTTTATAAACCTCCACTGCAAGACGGTTAACACCATCACAGACTGCGTGAGTAATCTCAAATTCTGACGGAGTAAAGGAATCTTCGGAGTAACCGATAAAAACTCCATTCAGCCATACGTAAAAAGCAGTTTCCACCCCCTGAAATGAGAGAAAGAGACGCTTATTCTTTAATTCAGTATCTAATTCGAATTCCCGAAGATAGCTTCCTACCGGATTGTTTTCCGGATCCGTAAAGGGAGGTCTTAAATCAGAAATTCCATCCCACGGATACATGGTATTGATATACTGACATCTGCCAAATCCCTGTAATTCAATATGTCCAGGCACCATAATAGAATCAAATTTATCTGCATTAAAATCTTCTTCATAAAATTCCTTTACCCGTTCTTCCGGTTTTTCTGCAAAGGAGAACTGCCAGGTTCCGTTAAGCATCTGACGCAGTCTCATATCACCATCCTCTGCATCTTGTTTTGTCTCGTAATACTGATGATCAGAATGGGCAGAAATTCTGTTTACAGAAAATACTTGAGGATCATTAAGCCATTCCAGTTTTGCGGTTTTTTCTTCCATTAAAAACCCCTCCTTCTTTTAAGAACATTACATTTATTATAATCGACAACGGTAAAAGAATCCATTGTATTTTTTG
>SVDS01000070.1 GCA_015057715.1 Paenibacillaceae bacterium | reverse complement strand
ACCGCTCCCGGATGTTTGATTCTCTGATTGCTGATCTGGGAAATATGAAGAAGACCGGAAAGACCGTTTTCCAGATTGATAAATGCACCGTAATCCTTTATGGTATCTACCGTTCCTTCCATAACCACTCCGGCCTGGCATTTGGCAATTTTCCTGCTGGTTTCTTCTTTTTGTTTTAACAATGCAGGCTCTTTTCCAGACAGAACCAGCTTTCGGTTTTCCTCATCAGCAGTAATAACGGTGACATCAATGGTCTTCCCGCTGAATTCTTCCAGATTCTCCACATATTCCGCAGCCAGCTTGGACGCCGGGATAAATCCGCGGATTCCTTCCAGGTGAACCACAACTCCGCCTTTTACAACCTCTGCAACCTTCACCTTTATGATGGTGCGTTCTTCCATCATGGTCTTTAACTTCTCCCATGCTGCCTGATCGTTTTGAAGCTTTCTGGAGAGGAGAATATTTCCTTCCCCATCATCGGTTTTAATCACTGTTGCGGTGATTTCATCTCCCGTATGAATTTCCAGAAGTGGGTTGAATTCAGGATCACTGCTTAAATCTTCTTTGTTTATAATTCCTTCTGCATAATATTTTAAATCCAGAAAGACCTGATCTTCGGTGACACGGATTACTGTTCCTGTAATTGTATCGCCTTCTCTGACGCGTTTAAAGGATGCCTCCAGCTCTGCAGCGTAATCATCCATAGTTTCTACATGCTCCTCTAATACGGCATCTGTCTTCATCTCTTCTTCCATAATAATTCCTCCATTCATAAAATACCTTATTTCAGGCATAATCTAAGTATATATTTAACACATCCCGCCCGATATTTCTATAGTTTTATCAGGAAAAATATGTTATATTTTAAGAAATATACATACCTGCCGGAATCAGATGATCCGGCTTTGTAATAGAAAGGACAAACATGATGAAAGACATAATGGACCTGCATACACATACCGTGGCCAGCGGACACGCATACAGCACCTTGTATGAAATGGTAAGATCGGCCTCTGAAAAAGGGCTGGCTCTCATGGGTTCCACCGACCATGCACCAAAAATGCCAGGAACATGCAACGAATTTTATTTTATTAATTTTAAAGTGATCCCGCGAACACTCTTTGGAATTCATATTCTTATGGGAGCAGAGCTAAATATACTGGATTATACCGGCCGGATCGACTTAAGAGAAGGCATTCTTCAAAATCTCGATTACACCATAGCAAGCATGCACGAACCATGCTACAAAAACGGAACAATGGCGCAGAATACCAGTGCCTTTATAGGTGCCATAGAAAACCCATATGTGAAAATTATCGGCCACCCGGATGACGGCCGCTTTCCCATCGATTATGATGCCCTGGTGGCTGCTGCGGCAAAAAACCATACCCTTTTGGAAGTTAACTCCAGCTCTCTCCATCCTTTAAGTCCACGAAAGAATGCCAGAGAAAACTATAAGGTGATGCTGGATTTATGCCGCCGCTACGGAGCATCCGTTATTATAAACAGTGATGCCCATATTGAGGCTGATGTAGGAAACCACGCCCGCGCATTGGAGCTTCTTGAGGAGCTTTCATTTCCAGAGGAGCTGGTTGTAAACAGTTCCATTGACCGGCTGCTCCCTTATATTCCCAAGCTGGAGGCTTATTTATGATTAACTTCCTGAACCTGGAATATTTTCTGGCTGTTGCGGAAGAATTAAATATCACAAGGGCCGCCAAGCGGCTTTATATCTCCCAGCAGTCTTTAAGCAATCATATTTCCAATATGGAGAAAGAATTTGATGTTCAGCTCTTTAACCGCACCATGCCACTGACACTGACCTATGCAGGCCGCGCCTTAAAGATCCGTGCCAAAGAGCTCCTGGATTTAAAAGATGAAACATACCGGCAGTTAGCAGACATTAAAGATTTCACCATTGGTCAGCTCTCCATTGGTGTATCTCATACCAGAGGACGTTTTCTTCTCCCCGTTATTCTTCCCGCTTTTCAGGAGAAATTTCCCAATATTGAACTTCATCTGGTAGAGGGAAATTCTTTTGAATTAAGCAATGCTCTGATACATGGAGAGATTGACCTTATGATTGACCTTCTTCCATTTAAAGCTGAGAATGTAGAAACAGTTCCCATCTGCGAGGAGGAGATTCTTCTTGTAGTTCCGGATCAGATTTTAGACCGCTATTTTCCCGGCAGACAGGAAGCTGTCAAAAAGGAACTGGAATCCAATGCAGATGTTACCCTGTTAAAGGATTGTCCTTATCTGCTCATTAATAAGGGAAACCGGGTACGCACCATAGCCGATGAAATATTTGAGGAAGCACAGCTTACCCCCAATATTCTTTTGGAGACAGAAAATATTGAAACAGTTCTCGCCCTTGCATCCAAAGGAATGGGCATTACCTTTTATCCTAAGATGTTTATGTCCGGAAACCAGGATAGCTCCGGCTCCGTTATGAAAAAAACCGGATTAAATTACTTTTCATTAAATTATATGCGAAGCCATGGCATTCTCGCATTTGGATGCCACAAGGGCAGATACCTGTCCCAGGCGACTGAGGAATTTATCCGCATTGCCAGGGAAAATATATAGATTTTAACTGCAGATTGACAAACGGAGCATAATCCTATATTATTAAATAGTAACGATTATTACTATAATTATTGTTTATAGAAAGGGAGCGGCCATGAAAACATTAAAGTACAGCCGTCAACGGGAATCTATTAAGACCTGCTTAATGGCGAGACACGATCACCCCACTGCCGACGCCTTATACACATCGATTCGCGAAGAATTTCCCAATATCAGCCTTGGTACCGTTTATCGGAATTTAAACCTTCTGGTGGAACTGGGAGAAATTCAGAAGCTGACCTGTGGAGATGGTGCCGACCACTTTGATGCGGATACATCACCGCATTATCATTTTGTATGCAGGAATTGCGGGCAGGTATATGATCTGCCTATGGAAACCATGGACAGTATCAATCAACTGGCTCAAAAACATGCGGAGGGCCAGGTAGACAGTCACAAGATTTATTTTTACGGTACTTGTAATGATTGTTTGGAAAATAATTGAGAAATTCTCTTGACATAAGACAAAACATGTGGTAACTTAATATCAGTAATCATTATTATTATTGATTGCCAAAATATAACAAAATTAAAAATTAAAATAAAAGGAGACATGAGATCATGAAAAAATGGGTTTGTACAGTATGCGGTTATGTTCACGAGGGAGACACTGCTCCGGAATTCTGTCCAGTATGTAAAGCTGGTTCCGAGAAATTTAAGTTACAGGACGGAGATATGTCCTGGGCCTGCGAGCATGAGATTGGTGTAGCTCAGGGTTCTCCAGAAGATATCATGAAGGATTTAAGAGCAAACTTTGAAGGGGAATGTACTGAAGTAGGTATGTACCTTGCTATGTCCAGAGCTGCTCACAGAGAAGGCTATCCTGAAATCGGCTTATATTATGAAAAAGCTGCTTTCGAAGAGGCTGAGCATGCTTCCAAGTTTGCCGAATTATTAGGCGAATGTGTAACCGCCAGCACAAAGAAAAACCTGGAATTAAGAGTAGCAGCTGAAAATGGTGCAACAGCAGGCAAATTTGATCTTGCAAAACGTGCAAAAGCATTAAACTTAGATGCAATCCATGATACCGTACATGAGATGGCAAAAGATGAAGCACGTCACGGAAAAGCATTCAAGGGCTTACTGGAAAGATACTTCGGTTAATTCCATTTTCAAAAGGAGGGTTTTACGATGTCTAAATATGCGGGTACAAAAACAGAACAGAACTTAAAAGATGCATTTGCAGGCGAGTCCATGGCAAGAAACAAGTATACATTCTACGCGTCTGCTGCTAAAAAAGCCGGTTATGAGCAGATGGCTGCTTTATATCTGGAAACTGCTGACCAGGAGAAAGAGCATGCCAAGATGTGGTTTAGAGAACTCCATGGCATTGGCACTCCGGCAGAAAACCTTGTAGACGCTGCAGAGGGTGAAAACTATGAGTGGACCGATATGTATAAAAGAATGGCAGAAGAAGCCAGAGCAGAAGGATTCACGGAGCTTGCACTGAAGTTTGAATTCGTGGCCAAGGTAGAAGCAGCTCACGAAAAAAGATATTTAAAACTGTTGGATAGCTTAAAGAATGATAAAACCTTTAAGGGAGATGCTCCCCTCGGCTGGAAGTGCCGCAACTGCGGTTATATCCATGAAGGTGTGGATGCTCCTGAGATTTGTCCGGTATGTGCTCATCCGAAGGCCTATTTTGAAAGAAAATCTGAAAATTACTAAAGCGATGCCATAAACTCTCCGTTATGGCAGGAACGGGGCAGAAGCCAGATGAATTTAATTCGTCTGACTTCTGCCCCGTTTTTTATTTCTAATCTTCTAATGTTTCTCATCCACTGCTTTACTGGCAAGTTCCTCATAAAACTTCGCCAGGGTCATATCTCCGGCTTGTTCATAACATCTCGCCAGTTTAAAAAGAGGGAGTTCCCTGGAATATCGGATATTCAGTTCGCATTCTGTTTCATAAGCGGCATTGTAAAACCAGATCACAGCTTCATTAAAATCTCCTGCCTCCATAAAATACTCCCCAACGTCATAGCAGACCTCTGAGCTTGCCTTCCCACAGGCAACATTTTTTAAGGCATTTTTTAATATCTGGGTTCCATCCTTTTTAATCCGTCCGCATCTGGTCAGAACGCACTGAATGATTTTTAACTCTTCTTCTGTCCTGTCCTCTGAAAGCAAACCGTTAAAGTAATCTTCCGCTTCCAGAAAATCCTGATCTTCTCCGGTAATAAACAGTTCTCTGGCGTACATGGAACGAAGCTTTTTGGAAAGAGGAATCCCTTTTCTGATCAGTTTATTAAAAATATCAAAATCGCGCTTGGAATGATTTCCTTCGGGCATATGTATGATTTCAATTTCACTGTCAAATATAACCGGTTCTAGACGAATGGTTTCATGAACGGGATCCAGCCATTCAAACCTGCGATTTCTTTTAAATAATTTGGGCCGATACTCGCAATCAAAGTTATAGGTTGTATTAAACTGAAGCTGATTGGTGTATTTCATCTGTACAATCTCTATTTCAGGCAGAATACACTGTTTTAAATCCAAAAACCGTTTTCTGTTTTCTTCGTCAATGACCTCATCGGCATCTGCGGTGTAGATATAGTCCATCCCGGCTTTTTTAAAGGAAAAATTTCTTGCGGCGGCAAAATCATCCACCCAGGTGAAATCAAAGATTTTGCATCCGAACTGTGCTCCGATCTCTTTTGTTGCATCTGTGGATCCGGTATCCACAAGAATTATCTCATCAGCCAGATCCTTCAGACTTGAAAGACAGCGTGCCAATACATTTTCTTCATTCTTTACAATCAGACATGCGCTGACAGTAATCATCGTCTTTGTACCTCATCTCTTTCTTTTTCTTAAAAGCAGGATAGTATCATTTCAAATGTAACACGGTACCCTTCTTTCAGACTGGCGATATCAATCCATTCCTGCCGGGTATGGGCTCCCCCTCCCCTGACTGCGCCAAAACAGACACTGGGAATTCCCTGTGACAGAGGAATGTTACAGTCTGTAGAGCCGCATTCGTTTTTGGGCTCAGTACCTGTATGCTTTTTTAATATTTCTGTGACCTTGCTGGTGATACGATCCTGTTTTACCGGATCAACACCACTGCTGCAGGGACGTTCCCCTACCAGAATTGTATTTACCTCCACCTGCTTTGAACGGTAACTTTCTGCCACTGCCCGAAAATGCAAATCCATAAATTCCAGATCTTCTCTGCTGTCAGATCGGAACTCATAAAGCATTTTGGCCTGCTGGGCTATGGTATTAACTGAGGTTCCGCCCTGAATGGTTCCTACATTATAGGTGGTTTTTGTCTTTGTTTGCGGTACTTTTAATGTATAAAGAGTATCAATCATGGAGGCCAGATAGGCGATGGCATTGCGGTTTCCGAAATCTGTAAAGGAATGACCGCCTTCTGTCAATACCTCCACCTCATACCGCCTGGAACCCACCGCATCTGTTGTAATATGATCCATATATCCGTCTATGGAATAGAACTCTCTGATTCGCCCTTCATATTCCTTAACAATCTGCCTGGAGCCTTTTAAATTGCCCAATCCTTCCTCTCCTGCATTGGCTACAAGAAGCAATCCGCAGTCTGCTGGTGTAATCTTTTTACCCGCAATGTATTTGGCACACATAAGAAGTGCGCACAGATTAGCCGTATCGTCTCCGATTCCGGGAGCTTTTATTCTACCATTCTCCACTTCAACAGGAAGAGGTGTCGTATCGGGAAAAACCACATCTGTATGAGCCATAAATACGACTACAGGGTTATTCTTGGTACAGCCAATTGGGTATACCACATTCAGAGCGGAATCAATATAGACATTTTCTGCCCCCTGACTCACCAGCCAGTCCCGGCAAAACTCTGCTCTTTTTTCTTCCTGATTGGAAGGTGCAGGTATTGTTCCAAGGTTCAGCAAAAGTTCATATGTTTCGCTGCTGTGTTCCTCAATATATTCCAGTATCTCCAATGATAAGTGATCCATTGTTCATCCCTCCGTTTTTATATATTCTATCATGTTTATCGGCTTTGTACAGCATGATTGGACTTTTGATGGCAGAAAAAAAGTGCACAACTGCAGAGATCAATTGTACACTTTCCCAAAAAACTATTCAGTTATATTACACGGTTTTTAATGGAACCAATCTTTTCAATGGTACATTCCACCTCATCACCTGGGGACAGAAATGCCGGGGGATTAAATCCCAAGCCCACCCCTTTTGGAGTTCCGGTGGATATAATGGTTCCTGCCTTTAAGGTCATGCCTCTTGATAATTCACTGATAATGTGATCAATCTGGAATATCATCAGTCCCGTATTACTGTCTTGTCTCAGTTCACCATTTACTTTTGACTGAATGGAAAGCTCAGGCGGATAGGAAATGGAATTGGCTGTGAGAATACAGGGACCCATGGGAGTGAATCCGTCCAGGCTTTTTCCAAAATACCACTGCTTGTGGGCTGTCTGTATATTACGTGCGCTTACATCGTTGATGATGGTATAACCAAATATATAATCTTCTGCCTTTTCCGGAGGCACATCCTTTGCATCTTTTCCAATGATAACAGCTAATTCAGCTTCATAATCCAGGCTGTCCACTATATCGCTATGACTTAATATATCACCATAAGGAGCAACTGCCTCATTCACTCTCTTTGAGAAATAGACTGCATAGTTTCTTTCCCCGTCAAACGCTTCTTTTTTATAGCGCGCTGACTCCTCGGCATGTTCCATGTAATTAAGACCCAGACAGATAATATCCTGATCTGGTGTCAGAATCGGGGCCAGGAGGGTAACCTCTTTCATCATAGCTGCTCCAACGATGTTGCTGCTGTCAGGATCCAGCCCAGATGCATGTTCAAGCAAGTCCCGTTCTGACTGGCTCAGTCCCTTTACAACTTCCAGCATCTCTCTGTATTCCATACCAAAAGCCTTAAGAGGGAAAACCCACATCTCATCCCTGCTCACGACTCCGATATCTCTTCTACGGTCAACCTCGTAAGTAACTAATTTCATAAAATCCTCCTTTTACATGAACCATAACTCTTCCCTGGTAGTAGAGATCGCATCTGCTCCTGCGTTAAAAGCAGCCATAATATCCTTCTTGTCCGATATGAGTCCACCGGCAATGATGGGAATATTGGTGTATCTGCGGATCTCTTCCAGTGCTTTGGGCATTACTCCGGGCATGATCTCAACCATATCCGGATGGTAGGTATCAATCTGCTTTTTTGTCGTACTCATGGCAAGGGAATCGATTATAAACGTTCTCTGAATCCCGAACAATCCAAGTTCCACTGCGCGCTTTACAAGAAGCGGCTTCGTGCTGATGATACCATCAGCTAACGTATTTTCCTTGATGAAATCCACCACGATCTCTTTTGAATTGAGACCATGGGTAAGATCTGCATGTACCATAGCGTACTTTCCATGTTCTTTTATCTGCCGTACTATCGTTCCGATGTTTAAAATACTTCCGTACAGAACAAAAACGACCTGGCACTCTGATTCAAAGCACCGTTTCAGTCCGCCTTCATCCTTTACTGCCGCAATCACCGGAGACGTCTCCAGCAGTTCTATTGCTTTCATTATTATCCCTCCGCACCCAAAATAACTATGGATCTTGTTCTACTTTATCAATCCTTACCACCACCGTCAAGAAAATTCTTCCTATTTCTTTATTTTCTTTCGAAAGTAAAGTCCCTTTTCAGACTTTTTATGCAACTGACTGATTAAAATAAACCCGCAGCAAAGGCTCTTTTGGACCCGCTTTTGAAAGCGGGCGGCATTTGCTGCGGATTTTTCTGATCAGCTATGATCTTTTTACATTTCTTGCGGCAACGATGGATACTCCGGTGCCTGCGCAGTTTTCAATGATTACATCTCCAATGGCAACCGGGGCATGAACGGAGGCTTTCTGAATCTCTTTCATGCAATCAAAGATCTTACCTTTTGGGATATCTGTTTTGGTTTTTACAGGGACCATGGCAAATTCTCCGTCAATTACTTTTACCGTAGAGGTCACAACCCGGGTTGGGCTTAACACTTCTTTCTCCCCGTATTCTGCACCTCGCCCGCAGGAATTACCAGTAACGGTCACCGCACCGTTGTCGATACGTACGGTCATAGGGCAGCCCAGGGGACAGCAGATACAGATCAGTTCACGTTCTTCCATTTCAATCCTCCTCTGTGCAGATTACGATTTCTGCCAAATCCGGATATTTTTCCAGACTTTCTTTCTTAATAGCTACCTGCTCCATCTCCCCAGGTGCAAGAACCTTTTTTTTCTTATGATAGACACGTTCATCTCCATAATAAATACTGATAAAACGGTCCCGATATACATCGGAAACGCGGAAACGGATCTTCCACTGATCAGCCTCAGACTCCCGGTTAACAAACTGGGGAACTGTATAGCGGACACCATTCAAAGCCCGGATTCTGACATTGGCGGAAGCAGGTTCTTCTTTCTGGGATCTGGCATAGGCTGCCGCACTTCTTCCAGCAAGGGCTGCCTCTTCGGAAACGTAATCCACCAGATCATGAACATGAAGTACATTGCCACAGGCAAATACGCCGCTTATGCTGGTTTCCAGGCAGTCATTGACAACAGGGCCGCCGGTTATCTGATCAAGATCCACTCCTGCGCTTTTTGACAGCTCGTTTTCCGGAATCAGACCAACTGACAGAAGAAGTGTATCACAGGAATAATATTCTTCTGTTCCCGGAACTGGCCTGCGTTTCTCATCCACTGCAGCCAGCGTCACCCCTGTTACCCGCTCCTTTCCATGAATCTCTACTACAGTATGGCTTAATTTTAACGGAATTCCGTAATCATCCAGACACTGTACAATATTTCTTTTTAATCCGCCGGAATAAGGCATAAGCTCTGCCACAACTTTAACTTTGGCACCCTCTAAAGTCATACGTCTTGCCATAATGAGGCCGATGTCTCCCGAACCCAGTATTACCACTTCTTTACCAACTTCATAGCCGTCTAAATTCATAAGACGCTGGGCAGTACCTGCTGAATAAATTCCTGCCGGACGATAACCTGGTATGTTAAGAGCGCCCCTTGGACGTTCCCTGCATCCCATTGCCAGAATCACAGCACCTGCTTTTATCTGAATTAAGCCTTCTTCCCGGTTGATAACGGTCAGCACTCTGTCACTGCTGATAGAAAGAACCATGGTATTAAGCTTATAAGGGATCTGCTCTTTTTCAATCATATCAATATAGCGGGACGCATATTCCGGTCCTGTCAGCTCTTCTTTAAATGTGTGAAGACCAAAGCCGTTGTGAATGCACTGATTTAAGATGCCGCCTAAGTGACCTTCCCGCTCCAGGATCAGTATATCTTCTGTTCCCGCTTTCTTTGCAGCCGCAGCGGCTGCCAGACCAGCAGGGCCTCCCCCGATAATAACGATATCATGCTCTGTCATGTCACTCTCCTCCTTGTCTTTTTCCTGTCAGTAAATTAGAACCGGATCTGTTTTTGCAGATGTCTTCCATGTTTCTTCCTGTTTCCCTTGCCAGAATTTCCATTGTTTTGGGGATACAGAAGCCTGACTGGCAGCGTCCCATTCCTGCACGTACCCGGCGCTTAACTCCATCTACGGAAACTGCTCCCAGGGTTCTTGTCACTGCATCTGCAATCTCACCCTCACTGATGCCTTCACAGCGGCAGATGATGGTTCCGTATCTGGGATCCTTTTTGATCAGTTCTCCTCTCTCTTCCAGGGAAAGCTTCTGAGGATTGATAATACCTTTTCTGGTTTCAATGAAGTTTTCCTTCTTTTTTGCATTGGCTTTCAGGGCTATCTGCTCTGCCAGGTATACGCCTACAGCAGGAGCGCTTGATAGTCCCGGAGATTCCATGCCTGCTGCATCGAAGAATCCGTCTGCATCCTTTACTTCTCCCACAACGAAATCATCTCCCTCTTCATGGGCACGAAGACCGGAAAAAGAGGTAATAATCTGGCGGAAGGGAATATTGTTCACTCCCCAGGCAGCTTTTTCCATAATATCGGCAAGCTCCTGAGCTGTTGTAGAGGTCTCCTCTTTGTCGGTAACATTAATTGCTGTAGGTCCTGTCAGCAGATTACCATGAACTGTAGGGGTTACCAAAACACCTTTTCCCATCTTTCCGGGAAGCTGGAATATGGTATGGCTCACCAGATTTCCCGCTTCTTTATCTAACAGGCAGTAATCTCCCTTTCGTGGTATGATGTGAAGCTTTGACTCACTGACCATGTTGTGGATCTGGTCTGAATAAACGCCTGCTGCATTGACTACGTAGGTGGCGTGAATGATTTTATCACTGGAGATTAGATCATAACCGGAATCCGTTTTGTTAATTGTCTCAATTTCTGTCTCAAATAAGAAATCAGTTCCATTATCACAGGCATTCTCTGCCAGAGCGATGGTCAGTCCAAAGGGGCATACGATTCCGCCGGTTGGCGCAAATAATGCCGCCACCACTGTCTCAGAAACACTGGGTTCCATGGCACGGACTTCATCCCCAGTCAGTATGGATAATTGGGGAACACCGTTTTTTAATCCTTTTTCATAGAGTGCATTCAGAGATGGTCTGTCGTCTTCAGAAAAACAGAGAACCAGTGAACCGTTTCGGACAAAGGAAAAATCAAGAGCTTCCGAAAGATCTCCCATCATGCGGTTTCCTTCTGTATTAAATCTTGCCTTTAATGAGCCTGGCTCAGCATCGTATCCTGCATGCACAATTGCACTGTTGGATTTTGATGTACCGGAGCAGACATCTTCCTCCCGCTCAATGACGCAGATGTTCAGCTGATAACGGGACAGCTCTCTGGCAATGGCACAGCCGGTAACGCCGCCGCCGATAATCGCCGCATCGTAATTTAATTCCTTCATAATCAATCTCCTCCAAATCCGTGATAATTCCCGATTCGCCGGGACTATAGAAAAAAAGAGTAAGGAAAATAAACGGATAGCTCCGTATTATAATCCTTACTCTTTCGTCTCAAAGGTTATATATTCAATTGTATTAATGCTAACATAATTTCATTCTGATTGTCAAGTGATTTATAGCCTGGCTTAATCCTCATCCTGAGACCAGTAGAGAGCACATTTGACTGCCCGCTTCCAGCCCTTAATCCTCTTTTTGCGGCATTCTTCTTCCATCTGGTTGTCGAAGGTCCTGGAGGCTTCCCAGTTTTGTCTGATCTCTTCCCTGTCTTTCCAGTACCCTACAGCCAGACCTGCCAGATAGGCAGCGCCAAGAGCAGTTGTCTCAATGCATTTTGGTCTGACAATCCGCGTATCCAATACATCTGCCTGGAACTGCAGGAGGAAATTGTTGGCACAGGCTCCGCCGTCTACTCTTAATTCTTTTAAATGGATCTGAGAGTCCTGCTCCATGGCTTCAATCAGATCAGATACCTGATATGCCATGGATTCCAGGGTGGCGCGGATAAACTGCTCCTTGCTGGTTCCTCTTGTCACTCCTACAATGGTACCTCTGGCATACTGATCCCAATAGGGAGCGCCAAGACCTGCAAATGCGGGTACCACATAAACGCCGCCGGTATCTTCCACAGCCTGGGCATACTCCTCTGTCTGAGAAGCGGACCGCACCATACGCATGGCATCCCGCAGCCATTGAATGGCAGCACCTGCCACAAATACGCTTCCTTCCAGTGCATACTGAATCCGTTCCTGATCACTGGCTGCTATGGTGGTCAGCAGACCGTGTTCTGACTTAACCGCTTTCTCTCCGGTGTTCATAAGGAGAAAGCAACCGGTTCCGTATGTATTTTTAACTTCACCAGCTTCGAAACAGCACTGTCCGAATAAAGCTGCCTGCTGATCTCCTGCTGCCCCTGCAATGGGGATCTTTCCGCCCATTACGTCAGAAGAGGTGTAACCGTATACGCAGCTGGATGGTTTTACATCCGGAAGCATTGCCTTAGGTATATTAAAATAGTTAAGAATGTCCTCGTCCCAGCACTTTTTATGAATATCAAACAGCATGGTTCGGGAAGCATTGGTATAATCCGTTACGTGGATACAGCCCTTGGTCAGATTCCAGATCAGCCAGCTGTCCACAGTTCCAAAAAGTAGTTCTCCGCGTTCTGCCTTTTCTCTGGCTCCCTCTACGTGATCCAGGATCCATTCAATCTTACTTCCGGAAAAATACGCGTCGGGAATCAGACCGGTCCGGTCTGTAATAAGCCCTTCCAGCCCATCTTCTTTCAGACGCTCAATGCGGTCAGCGGTCCTTCTGCACTGCCATACAATGGCATTGTAAACAGGCTCCCCTGTCTCCTTATCCCACACAATTGTGGTTTCTCTCTGATTTGTAATTCCAATTGCAGCAATATCGCTGTAATGCGCCCCAATTTTACCCATTGCTTCCATGGTCACCGAAAGCTGTGACGACCATATCTCCATGGGATCATGCTCCACCCAGCCTGGTTTTGGAAAAATCTGCCTGAACTCTTTTTGTGCCTCGCTGCAGATGCCCCCTTTCTCATCAAACAGTATGCACCGGGAACTGGTAGTTCCCTGATCCATAGCGATCACATATTTTCCCATGATTCCTTCCCCTTCCATCTTCTTTCATTCGTTAATTTTTTACCAAACAATAAAGAAAGAGCCTTGGAAATGAACGGTTCCCCGCACTCATCACCTGGCTCTGTCATCTCTTAGGCTTATTATTAAATAACACAAATTTATACTACCACGCAGGCAAAAATATGTCAAGTTCTACAACAAATACATATTTTACCTGTAATCCGGATACGAATGATACAATTTCTTAACGACATCATAGGACATCTTTCTCCTTCTGTACTCATCAACAATCCCTTTATTGTTCATTGTACGGGGCCTGCTGCCAAACCATTCATTGCTGATTCTCACATCACAGTATTGCCATATATAAATACCGCTTATTTCTTCATGATTTAGTACTGCCTGGATCTGATGCTCTAATGCCGTTGCCTGGTATTCCTCCGACCACTTACAAAGAGTAGGCGTCCGATATCCATAGATGGCACCCGCACCAATTTCAGTGACAAGAAACGGCTTCCCATTTCCCTCACTTTCCTTCTGAACCCAGTTATAGATATCATTTACATATTCTCCGGCGGGAGTATCATGATACCATTCAGGATACAGATTATAGGACACAATTTCCGGCAGTCCCAAGCAGATATCCGTCTTGAATTTGCAGCTGGCTGAGGATCTTGGTCTTGAAGAATCCATTTTATGTATCAGATCGTACTGCTTCTGGTAACAGCTATAGCCATATTCTGTATCGCTGGCACATTCATTTAAGATTCCCCAGATAATAATGGAAGGGTGGTTAATATGGGAATGAATCATTTCTTCAATACAGGTTTCCGCCTGCTGCTCAAAATTAGGATTCTCCATCTGTTCTAAAGTCAGACCTCTGACGTGATTCTCTTCCCAGACCAGGATTCCCTGTTCATCACATAAATCGAGAAAAAGCTCATCATTGGGATAATGAGACGTACGGATGGAATTGGCCCCCAGATCTTTTGCCAGAAGCAGGTCCTGCTGCATTGCGGAAAATGGAATGGCACATGCAAACATTGGATGGTCCTCGTGGCGGCAGAATCCTTTGATCCGCAGTTTTCTGCCATTGAGAAGGATATCTTTTCCCTCTGTCTTAATCTCTCTGTACCCGATCCGCTCGATTAAATCATCTACCGCCTGGTCCTGATCCATAAGAACTGCCTTAATCTCATAGAGCGCAGGATCTTCCATATCCCAGCTTTTTACTTCTCCCGGATTGCAATCTTTCTGAACCGTTACCGACTCTCCCGGATTCAGTGTGATTTTATCAAATTGGAATGTCCTGCCGTTATGCTTAAGTTTAAGGCTATAACTATTTTCCTCATTAGAAAGACTGGTTATCTTTATAGTTACATTGGTGTTCCAGCCGTTTTTCTCCCTGACAGGAATTGCATGGATATATTCAATATAGGCATTTCCCAGAGATTCCATTACTACCCCACGGCTTATCCCTCCATAACTCATATAATCATTGGGAACGTGTAATGCGCTCTTTTCACTAAAAGAATTATCTGCATACACCTCCAGCAAATGACTTTTACAAGCCAGATTCTTAAGAACTGTGGAAAACGGTGTATACGCATTATAATGCTCTGCAACCATTTTTCCATCCAGACAGACCTTGGCTGTATGGCTTACCCCTTTAAATATGAGACGGATATTGCCCTCAGCTTCTATTGTTCTGGAAAAAACTCCAATTCCACGGTAACTGGAAAAATCGGGAAGAGATTCCCAGCAGCAAGGTACCGCTGCCTTATATTTTATATCTTTGTATTCTCCGGAACACGAAGAGAAGTCCCATAAGCTGCTGCTTAATTCCTGGGTTTTTCTGATTACATTTGTTTGAAACGTCCTGATCATGGCTTTACCTCCATACTATCTTATCATGGTTACTTCCTGCTACTTAATGCTTTCTACGATACTCTTAATGTAGGAAATATCCGTTTTCAGTTTCTCCTCAGAACTTTTAGCGTCAGAGAAGTCTTCAAATGTTATGAAGCCATCATACCCAACCGCTTTAAGCGCTTTGAAACAACGTTCAAAATCAGCAAATCCGTCCTGAAAGGAAGCCCAGTCCGGGATGAACTTTTCTTCTCCATCCACTTCTTTTTTAATCCAATGGGCATTTTTTATATGTACCAGATCAAGATAGGGACCCAATATTTCAAAAGCCATCTTGTATTCTTCATAACCTTCATAAATTACATTTCCCGTATCATAGATTACCCCGATATAACGGGAATCAAAGTTTGAGGCGATTCGTAAGGCCGCACTGGCCGACGGGGTAATGGTTCTCATATGCATTTCAAAATCAGCTTTCACACCGTGTTTTTTCGCCAGTGCCTCCACCTTTTTAAAACCGGCAACGGCTTCTTCATACAACTGGTTATAGGTCCGTGCCTGATCATAGGAAGGGGCATTGACTCTGATTCGGCCGCATCCCATTTTCTTTGCCGCTGTCATACAGCGTTCAATGTCTTCCTCACGATCCGTACATTTTAAATAAGTGGCAAGTGCATTGACGCAGATTCCATATTGGTCTGAAAGAGCTTTTAATTCCTCCGCCTTTTCATCAACGGTTTTCATATCAACCGTACAATAATTGTTTCTCCAGTAAGACGGCGATTCCTTTAAAATCTCCGGATTATCAGAAATATCAGTCACCCGCCAGTCTACGCCATCATACCCATATTCTTTTATCTTTTTCAGTGCCTGCTCCAGCGTCATTTCCGGTACGCTGACTGTAAATAATGAATATTTCATTGCTTCTCCTTGTCTTTCAATTAATTTAATCAGCCTTTAATACCTGAACTGGCAACTCCTTCTACAAAATATCTCTGTAAAAATACAAATAATATCAGAACCGGTATCAAAGCGACTGTAGCAGCTGCCATAATCTGTGCATAATTAGATGAATACTGGGTATTGAACATCCTTAACATCAGCTGTATGGTTTTCTTTTTCTGGGAAGACAGGTAAATAAGCGGTCCCATAAAATCGTTCCATTCAAAAGTAAAGGACGTGATACAAAGGGTTGCGATTGCAGGCTTGGAAAGAGGGAGCATCAGTTTCTGCCATATGCCGTACTCGCTTAATCCATCAATTCTTGCAGCCTCTAACAGTTCATTGGGGATACTGACAAAAAACTGCCTCATAAGAAATACTCCCATTGCCGTAAACGCATGCATAAGAATCAGACCCAGATGGCTGTCCGTCAGACCGAACCATGTCATCAGCTTATATTGAGGAACCATATAGACCTGCCATGGAATGGATATGGTCATCACATACAGCATAAACAGAGTGTCACGTCCCTTGAATTCCAGCTTTGCAAATGCATACGCTGCAAAACTGGAGGTCAGAAGCTGAAGAATGGTTGTGAACATAGTCAGCTTGGCTGTATTTATAAAACCAGTTAAAAGAGGAACCTTGTTCCAGATTTCCAAATAATTATTCCACTGAGGATCTGACGGCACCCATACGATTGGGAAAGAAAAAACATCTTTTTCCAGCTTCAGGGAAGCTGAGATCATCCACGCAAAAGGGATTAGCATAATAAATGCCATCAGGATTAGGGCTGTATAGATCAAAACCGTCTTCACCGCGGAAGCAGTGGTTTTATTATTGATTTCACTCATATGTACTGCCTCCTTATAAATAACTTGTAAATTTCTTCTCACCCTTAAACTGAATAAGAGTTACAACCATAATGATACCAAATAAAACCATTGCCACTGCGCTGGCATAACCAAACTTTGAGCTGACAAATGCACTGTTATAAATGTGATAAGCCAGTACCTTCGTTGCCTCACCCGGTCCGCCCTGGGTGGTAATATACATGGTGTCATAGGATTTAAAGGTGGATACCATAAGCATCATCAGTATAAAAAAGGTAGTAGGGGTAACACTGGGCCAGGTAATATGTAAAAACTGCTTCCATTTATTGGCTCCGTCTAAAGAAGCCGCCTCATAAAGCTCTGCGGATACGCCCTGCAATGCAGCCAGATAAACAATCATATAGTACCCCATTCCCTTCCAGACGGTAAGACCAATAATGGTCGGCATCGCCCACGTTGTAGACGCTGCCCACCGAGGCGGATTGGTAATTCCCACCGCCAGGAGAAGGCTGTTAACGGGTCCCCGGTCCGGATTAAAAAGTGCCATCCATACCACAGCTACCGCTACCAGGGAAGCTATATAGGGGAAGAAAAGAACGGAACGGAAAAACACACGCCCTTTTAACGGTTTATTCATCAGGATTGCAAGAAACAAAGCAAACGCCATAGTAACCGGTACGGTCACGATTGTATAATACAGCGTATTTTTCAGTGCGATCCAGAAGCTTGAATCCTTCGTGAACATAACAATAAAGTTTTTAAGTCCAACAAACTTAATCGGATTACCGGAATCCCACTCACAAAAGCTTAAAAGCAGAGAAAAAACAATCGGTATAAATGTGAAGATTAAAAAACCGATTAAATTTGGAAGAATAAAAGAATAGGCGACCAAAGTCTTTTTTCTCGCAAGTGATTTCGTTTTTTTGATCTGGCTGTTATCTTTACTCATATGTCCTTTCCTTCCCAAGTTCCTATTTTCCGGAGCTTACTGTGCCTCTACTTCAGAAACTCTTTCAATTAACTTCTTAAGACCTTCGTCTATAGTCACGCTCTTTGTCATAATTGCACTGTGCTGCTCCTGAAAGATCGTATCGATATCCTTTGTCTTCTTACTCATGCGCTGCTCTATCACATATTTCTCTACATTAATATAATTGGACAGCTTTTCAGGGGCATTTGGATATTTTTCAGGAATCGCATCAAAGATACCGTTAATCTTATCTGAATTGTATCCTGGAACAATGCCTGTATTAGCAAGAAGCTCCGCTCCCTCTTCTCCGCAGACAGTGGTGATGAATTTCCATGCTTCTTCCGGATGTTTTGCATATGCACCAATGGCAATCGGAGTAACTCCTCCAACCGCATTTGTATTACCCATGCCTTCTTCATTTGGAATGCTGCAGCAGCCCCACTTAAAATCTTTTACATTTTCTAGGCACATGTTTATAAACCAGGTACCAATCTGCAGCATGGCAGCCTGCTGGTTGTAAAATACGCCTGAATAATGAATGTTTGAAGATTTCAGAGCACCATAATCCTGAATCAGACCCTCATCCTGCATTGCCAGAATCTCTTCATAGTATGGTTTCAGATTCATATAAGTGTCTTTATTTAACTGGTCAAAACTCTCAGTTCTTCTGGCATAATTATAAACATTGCTGGGCCATGTATGAACATGCGCACCGTATACCTTGTCATTGCCGGTCCCGCTTGTCATTTTTGCAGCCAGTTCATGGTATTCCTTCATTGTCATACCGTCCTGTGGATAAGGAACTCCAGCCTTATCAAAGAGGTCTTTATTATAAAATATCAAATTGTTATCTTTTCTAAACGGCACTCCATATGTTTTGCCATCCATCTGAAGCTGGTCTATAAGCCCCAGATAATTATCTTTATTAAAAGAGGTATCTTTTGCCATAAAATCATCTAGTGCAAGTACATGTCCTTGTGCAATAAGAGCACTAAGAGCCGGAGTTCCTTTTGTAAATACAACATCAAAATCCTGTTTGCCACCAAGCTGTGTGGTTATGGTATTATCATACTCATCAGCCGCAAACTCAACGGGCTCAACTGTAATATCAGGATACTTTGCTGTAAATGCATCAAACATGGTCTTATAGTATTTAGTGTTGGAATAATCCCACAATGCAACTTTAATAGTTACTTTTTCATTTCCTCCAGATTTACCTGAAGAGGTACTGCTTCCACCAGAACAGCCTGTAATCATTCCGACTGCCATTACTGCTGCCAATAAACCTGCCAATAATCTTCTTTTTTTCATTTTTTCTTCCTCCTGTATTTTTTGTTTTTTATTACCAGATGAAAATTCCTTTGTCTGCCAGTTTAAGCACTGCTTCTATAAAATAATAATCACCATAGATAATTGAAAATTCATGTTCTTTGTCGTGATATGCAGCAGTGCACTTCTCTAATATGTAATCCTCCTCTTTTTTCCAGTTGCAACGGTTCTGTTCCAACGCTTTTAACAGCAGCAGCGCAGCATCTAAACACTTCTTGCTATCCTGCTCCTTCGTATGTCTGGAAAGCTCAATTAATCCGCTGGCTGCAATAGCGGCAGCCGAAGAATCTTCCCATGTGCAATCCGCTGGCTGTCTGAAATCAACAGGGATTAAACCAGTTTCCGGAATGTTGGAAATAAAATAATCCGCAATTTTAACTGCCGCATTTAAAAAGTGATCGTCACCAGTATGAATATAGCTGAGAGTAAAGCCATAAAGTCCCCAGCTCTGCCCCCTTGTCCAGGAAGAGCCTGTCCCGTATCCCTGCCCTCCGTGAGACTTTATCATCTCTCCGGTAAAGGGATTAAATTCAACAATATGGTTAACGGATCCATCCTCTCTTATAAAATATTTTTGTGCCTGCTTTGCATGGGCTGCTGCTATCTGTTGAAATCTTGGATCTCCCGTCCTATTACTGGCCCAATAAAGCAAAGGAAGGTTCATCATACAGTCAATAATTGCCCAGCCACGATGATCTTCATCCCCCCAGTCATTCCAGGCACGAATAAAATTTCCTGCCAGATTAAACCTGCCTGCCAGGTTCTCTGCTGCCAGCATTGCCCTGTTATACGATTGGGAATTTTGATCAAGTCTATAGTGGGCGACTGCTGTCGGTAGCCATTTAAAGCCATTATCATGATCCAGTCCATTGTGATCCATAAGAACCGCATCCAGTTTTTCTTCCAGCTCTATGGCCGCATTGTGATAGAGCGAATCCCCTGTTACTGAAAAAAGCTGCCACATGATGCCTCCCCAAAAACCATTGGTCCACCATGCAATGTCACCGTTTTCAGAACGGTCATCAAATATTCCGTTAACTGTCGTATAAGGAATCTTATTCCCTGTACGAAGTGTTACCGGCTTCATTTTTTCTATGATCTTTTCAATAATTCCGGATGCCCAATCAGCATCGTTTTGCAATAGATCCATGGCTGTCTCCCTTCTTTACTTCAACTTTTCTGACGCAGAACAGTTATTGTTTTTTCTTTATTAATTATTTTGACCTGGCTTTCTTCTATCTTTACCTCAGGCTTTTCATCCATAAGTGCTTCAGCTTCAAAAGATCTGTCTGCAAATACACTGGTCACCATAAGATGTACCCCTGCTTCAAAAGATCCTTTAATAAAAGGAATGACTGTGAGATTATAAAACAGATTTGTATTTGGAAAAGCAGGAATCAGCTCCGGTGACTGTCCGGTCTCACTCACCATCCCGCTTATTCCCCACGGGAATTTTGCAAATACAGAGCTTTCATCTGTTTTCACATCTTTTTCCTCGTACCTGCCGGTTTTTCCCCCCATTTTAATTTGGAAGCAATTCTCCTGAGAAATCGCAAAGCCTCCATCTGCCACATCGATAGGAATTGTGTTTGTTATTTTATGTATTCTTATATGCCAGGAAGAACAGGGTATCACGGTGCTTTCTATAGTCACTCCTGAGACAGGGCTGTATTCCGACGAAAGAGTATCTTTGCTTATTGAAAAATGACTTTGCCCGCTTCTCATAAAATACCGGTTCTCTCCCTTTAAGGATACTGCCAGCGTATTATCAAAAGCGCCTTCCAATAAGTCGGTTCCTCTTGATACACTAAAACCAAACTGGTTGGAGTAAACAAATTTTTCGTATTTTTCCGGTCCTCCTCCATGATTATGCTGCAGATGCTGTCCAGTCACATATGCCAGCACATGATGGTGAGAATCGTGAGTTATAATCATATGGGGGTGCTTTAGAACTTTACTGGGTTCATAGGGATAATCCCTGGGCTCCGCCTGCCAGAATGGATGATCCTCATTAAGACCAAGAATTAAAAATGCTTTATTGCACCAATACGGAGAACCGCATCCATTATATTTTTCGCTGGCTAGAAGACTGGGATATCCATAACCAATTGTCAGCACCCCTGAGTTGTCAAAAATAGGACGCCTCATCCATGATTCAAGATTTCTCAGTGTCAGGTTTTTCAGAACTCCATAATCTACGTCAAGGCCTGCATATGCCATTGCCCCAAAAGGACCGGAATGCGCATAACGATATGTTAAACTTCTTCCAAATGGTATCTCTTCTCCATTGTTTGCAAACCAATAAACATAGTCATTAAAAAATTCAGTACTTCGCTCTTTTAAGATCCTGCACCGTTCCGGTTCAATGCCTTCCATTAACCGGGCATAAATCAAGCCATAATAATGGATTGCAAATGCCACATAATAGTCAATCTGTTCAGGATCACCATCACAGTACCAGCCATCTCCAATATAAAAGCTCTCAATGAGGCTGAAATCTTCATCCATTCTTTCCTTTGACCACTCCAAACCAAGAATTCGAAACAACATATTTGTAAGGATTCGAAAATACCGCCAGTTATTTTGTGGCATATCATAGCTGTTCATCTGACTCAGCCACCGATAAAGATTGCTCTTTTCTGTCTCGTTCAGTGGATCCCATAATTTATCCCGGTTAACTGCTATAGTGAATACCAGCGCAGCAACCTCTACCATCTTCTGGTCATAATCAAATATGTCACCCCAGTACTCTGCGTCATCGGGATCTGTGCCATGAATAATACCTTCACGGTAAATAACAAGCCACTCTTTCATTTCCTTTTGCTCATTCTCTGACAAATTGTTATTATCCCCTGACCATAGCGGTCCCAGGCCCCAGAGCACTCTTGCAAATCCTTCCATTCTGGCTGATTTTTCTCCATAATGAACCCCAGTATTCCCAACATGCAAAAACGCATGGTTAGGACTGTAAAACGGTTTCAGTGGCCTTATGGTATCTAAAAAAAGTCTGACAGCATCATTTCTTGTCTTTAAAACTACATCCATTACCTAGCTCCTCCTGTGCCTGTATTTTATAGCCTTAAGCACAATTTCAAGCGACACATTTTTAAACTTTCTATTTTTTTGTGAATCGCTATCATTTTTTACATATTATCATGGTTGCGCTTTCACTTCTTTGTCTTTTATGCTATATTTATGTCAGATCGTGCTGCATTTTTGGTAATATATTATTAATTTAATCTTAATTTATTGTTATTTTTTATACAAATTGTATACGGGGTTTTTGGAGGGGAGGAGATCTTTATGATGAACGAAATTTCAATAGAGTCAATTGATCAGCTGCTTGTGTCACACATACGATCCTGCAGGAAAGCAGAACGTACGCTTCATATCCATAATAACGCATATGAGATTATGCTGATTAAGAGTGGAAACGTAGATTATTTTATTAATAATGTCACTTATCACCTGACAAAGGGCAGCCTAACTTTCATATGTCCCAATGATATCCATGGTTTATTTATCAAGGATGACACTCCTTATGAAAGAATGCCGATTCATTTTGAAGAAAGTTTTGCAAAGAGCCTTTCAACACCAATAACAGATCTTTTCAGCTGCTTCCACAGTCACAAGCAGGAATATCTCTGTCATCTGAATAATAAGCAGATGGCAGAATACGAGCAATATATTGACACAATTATAGCCAATTTAAATGAAAAAGGGTTTGGATATGATGTACGGGTGAAGGCATGCCTGCTGATGATCCTCCTGTTGGCCAATGAAGCTGCTCAATCAACTGATACGTCACTGGGGGATATTTCTCCTAAAATCATTCGGGATACGATTAGTTTTGTAGATACTAACCTGACAAGCGATATCTCCATTCAAACCATTGCAGATTACCTTAATATAAGCCGTTCCCGCCTGAGTCATTTGTTTAAAGAATATACAGGAACTTCCTTGTGGAACTATATTATTACCAGAAGAATTCAGTATGCGCGGAAACTTCTTTTAAATGGTGGCTCAATCACTGCAACCTGCTATGAATGTGGTTTTAAAGATTATGCTCATTTTGTAAAAGTATTTAGTAAAATAAATGGTGTTTCTCCAGGTAAATATGCAAAAAGTATTCCAGCTTACATAAATGAGGCCTCTGCTTCTAAGCTGATTCTCTGAATAAAAAGAACAGGTACTGTTAATAACTCAACAGAACCTGCTCATAATAAACCATTAATGCATGCTCTCCCTGATGGTTTTCATCGCCTGAATCACAAGTGTAGGAAGAATTGCAAATATAAATATAGTTATAAATTGTCTTCCTGTTAAATCCGCCACATAAAAAAGATCGTGAAGCGCCGGAATAAAAAGGACTGCTCCCAGCAAAACCGCTCCCGCCTCAAACGCCATAATGCTCCATAAGTTGCTCATAAAACCTATTTTCAAAATGGAATGACTGCTGCGGCAGTTAAATCCATGGAACAATCTGGCAAGTGTCAGGGTGGAGAATGCCATCGTACTGGCTGCAGCTTCACTGCCGGTTAACAGCCCGGTACTGTAGGAAGCCATGGTGCATACTGCAATCAGTGCCCCCTGAAAGAGAATCACAAGGATAAACCTTTTTGTTAAAATGCCTTCCTTGGGATTTCTGGGCTTTTGGGACAACAAGTCTGCTTCTGCCTGCTCCATTCCGATTGCAATGGCTGGAAGAGAGTCTGTCAGCAGGTTAATAAACAGCAGATGTACCGGTGCAAAGGGGATGGGAAGTGCCAGAAGGGAGGTATAAAGCACGCATAAAATTCCGGCCATATTTCCTGAAAGCAGGAACTTGATGGCATTTCTTATATTCCGGTATACATTACGTCCATTGGCAACTGCTTTTATAATTGTGGCAAAATTGTCATCAGTCAGAATCATGGAAGAGGCTTCTTTGGAGACCTCTGTTCCCATCTGTCCCATGGCGACTCCGATATCCGCCTGCTTTAATGCAGGAGCATCGTTAACACCATCTCCTGTCATGGCCACAATGTGTCCCTTCTTCTGCCAGGCACGGACAATTCTAATTTTGTGTTCCGGGGATACCCGGGCATATACACTAATGGATTCCAGCCGATGCCCCAGCTCATCTTCGGTCATATCATCAAGTTCCGGACCGCTGATTGCCAGATCATCTTCCTCTAAAATCCCAATCCGTTCCGCAATGGCTGCTGCCGTAATTTTATGATCTCCCGTAATCATCACCGGGAAGATTCCAGCTCTTCTGGCATTGGCAACGGCATTCCTGGATTCCGGACGGGGAGGATCCATCATGGATACCATGCCGAGAAATGTATATCCGTTTTCCGAATTTTCCGAAAGCTTCTCCTGGTCCTCCATCTCCCTGCATACAAAGGTAAGAACCCGAAGCCCTTGGGCAGAAAACATCATGTTCTGCTCCATAAGCATCTGTTTATCACCATCTCTGAACGGACGGACTCCTTCGGAAGACCAGATCTGGGTTATCCTGGGAAGAATGATATCCACTGCTCCTTTTGTAAATAAAATATTCTTTCCTTCCAGGTAATGAAGCGTACTCATAAGCTTTCTTCTGGAATCAAAGGGAACCTCTCCTAATCTTGGGTGATAGGATCTTACCGCCTCATCATCGACTCCAGCACGCTCCGCCATCTGGAGTAACGCAGTTTCAGTCGGTTCACCGTTAAGAACTCCATTTACATGGCTGGAATCATTGTTTAATACAGCATCGTAAAGCAAATATTTATGTACGGGAATCTCAGGCTTTAACATTTCCGGAAGATAAAGCCTGTTATTAACAAAAACCTGCTGAACCGTCATTCGGTTCTGAGTGAGGGTTCCTGTTTTATCGGAACAGATAACGGAGACACACCCAAGGCTTTCTACTGCTTTTAAATCCTTTATAATTGCATTTTCTCCCGCCATCTTCTGGGTTCCCATCGCCTGTACGATGGTAACGATAGAACTGAGGGCCTCTGGTATGGCGGCGACGGCCAGTGCTACTGCAAACATAAGGGAGTCCAGAATTGGCATTTTTCTATAAATACTTAATCCAAAAACAATCGCACAGATAAAGAGGATCGCTACCGCCAGTCTGCTTCCAAACTGGTCAAGGCTCACCTGTAAAGGTGTCTTCTTCTCGCCTGTATCATTCATTAAAGAGGCAATTCTTCCGATTTCCGTATTCATGCCTGTTCCGGTGACGACTGCAATAGCTCTTCCTGCTGCAACCTGAGAGCCGGAAAAAACCATATTGGACTGTTCTGCCAGCGGAACCTTCTCCATACGCAGTCTTCCTGTATGCTTTTCCACATTGACTGATTCTCCGGTCAGAGAGCTTTCATTGACCAGAAGAGAATAATTTTCCAGGATACGGCCGTCTGCCGCCACCATATCTCCTGCCTCTAATAAAAGTATATCTCCTGGTACGATTTCTTCCGACAGGACTTCTTTATTTTTCCCATCTCTTCTCACCCACGCCACTGGCGCAGATAATGACATCAGGCTGTCTAAGGATTTTTCTGCTTTCTGATGCTGTACAGTTCCAAGAATTGCATTAAGCAGTAACACTGCAAAAATTACTCCGGTACTTTCCACGTCACCAGATACCATGGAAATTACCGCTGCTATAATCAGAATGATGACTAATAAGTCTTTAAACTGATCCAGAAATACTTGAAAGGCACTTTTTCGTTTTGCTTTTTTCAGCAGATTGGGACCATGTACCTGCCTGCGCCTGAGAATTTCTTCGGAATTCAGTCCATTCCTGTCAGCATGAAGCTGTTTTAAGACTTCATCCTCTGATAAACGAAACCATTCTTCCATTAATGACGCTCCTTCCCATTTCTCCTACTATGGTATGAAACAGGACGGGAGTTTCATGAATGATTTTCCCTGTATAGGGCGGCGACTGCTTAAGCCTGACCGGTTTCATTATGCAAGATACGGCTGTATGCAATTGTTCCTATTGCATACAGCCATTTTTTTTATTATAATCTGACTAAAGACAGCCAATTTATAAAACGGCTTAACCACCTTTCAGAAAGGACCTGATCAATATGGAAAAAATTACAAGCTTTACCATCAATCACTTAAAGCTT
>SVDS01000069.1 GCA_015057715.1 Paenibacillaceae bacterium | reverse complement strand
CCATCCATTACATCGAGATGAATATACCGGGCTCCCGCATTTGCAGTATCGGTCACCTGTTGTCCAAGATTTTTAAAGTCTGCCGCTAAAATTGAGGGGGCAAGTATAAGCATGTTAGTATCTCCTTTTTTCTTTCAGTTCCTCATACAGAAGCCGGTAATTATCATAACGGCTCTGACTGATTTTTCCTTCTGTGACGGCATCTTTTACGCCGCAGACTTTCTCGCCAATGTGCACACAGCCCAAAAATCGGCAGTCTGGCTCATAGGGTTCAAATTCAGGAAAATAATCCTTTAACCGGCCACACTCCATGTCCTCTAAATACATGGAGCTAAAGCCAGGTGTATCCATCATATAGGTCTGGTTGCCAATACCAAATAACTCCGAGTGTCTGGTGGTATGTTTCCCTCTCTGGATCTTTTCACTGATCCGTGCAGTTTCCATCTCTGCTTCCGGATAAAGCAGATTGGTCAGGGATGACTTACCAACACCGGATGGTCCGGCCAGAACCGTGGTTTTTCCTGCAAGAATATCTCTCACAGTGCCAATTCCTTTATTCTCATAAATGCTTGTAAAATAAACGGGATAACCGGCTGCCTCATACATCTTACGCAGATCTGCCATTTTTTCATGTTCTGACAGATCAGTTTTATTAAAGCAGATATGAACGGGCACATCCTGAGATTCCATCATTACCAGAAAACGATCCAGCAGATTGAAATTAGGTTCCGGGTGAGTAATGGAAAACACAACCAGTGCCTGATCCACATTGGCAACCGCAGGGCGCACCAGGGCGTTTTTTCTGGGCAGAATCTCTTCAATGTTTCCTTTCCGCTCTGCTTCATCAAGAACGGTAATCTCTACATCATCTCCTACAAGAGGTTTCACATTTCTGTTCCGGAATATTCCCTTGGCCTTACATTCGTAAAGATTCCCTTCCTTACTGTGGACATAATAAAATCCAGCAATCCCTTTTAATATTTTTCCTGTCATATACGCTTCCTTAGGATTGTGGAACAGCTACAAAGGTGATTGCGTAAGAATTAACCACCTCACCTGTTTCCACATTTACAATTTCTACTGACCCGCTTGTTACATTGTAGGCACCCTCTATATTTTTAAACGAAACCGGAAGCATCTGATCCCCTTTTAATGTTGTGGGCTGCATGAGTTCCCGAACGGTATCCTGTCCATTTACTGACTGTCTCAGCTGGATTTTTAATGTCAGCTGGGTACTTCCTGATCCCGGGCCAATAATATTCTGGAGGGAGAAGGATTTGTCAATGGAAGCCAGATATTTATACTTGGATTCCTGTCCGTTTCCTGTGCTGATTACAAAATTCACAGCACTTCCTGATTCCACCTGACTTCCCGCCGCAACAGACTGACTGATGATATTGCCTCTTGCCACGGTCTCAGAAGAAGCTTCTGTAACGGTTCCCTGAACCAGCTGGACGTCAGCAAGCATCTCAACTGCAACCTCCTGTGTCTGTCCTGCCAGATTTGGCACAACAACCGGATTGACCAGTGCCGGGCCGCTGCTGGAAAACAGGGTAATGGTTTCTCCCTCTTTTGCTTCACCCGGGCTATAACTGATTACCTTACCAGCCGTTACGGTATCGCTGTTTTTCTGTTCTACATTGACAACCAGTCCCTTGCCTTCCAGCAGAGACTTTGCAGAAGCGGTATCCATGGATTCAAGTTCCAGTTTTTTAAGGTCAATGGATGCCTTCTCTGGTCCGTTACTGATTACCACATAGACAGCAGAGTATTTATCCACAACCGTATTGGCCTTTGGATCCTGGGAAATCACATCTCCCTTATTTACTGTATCCGAATACTCATATTCACTGATTTTCATATACAGACCGCCGTTGTCCTTTAACTTCTTTTCTGCGGTTTCAGAATCAAGACCACTGACATCAGGCATTTTCACCTGCTTTTCGCTGAGAGTCTCTTCTGTGGGGGCAACTGTGGTTGCAACCGTTTCTTTTCCGGATCCGGAACGGAATAATCCGCCCACTTTGGAAAATACGATTGCCAGAATTACAACAATAATAATGGCAGTCGCCACTCCTGCCGCAGTTAAAAGCTTTTCAATCTTGGGATTGATATCTTCGTCATTATTATTTCTTCTTTTTCTGCCAGACCCCGGCTGGTCGTCGTAGTTGGACGATGGCTGGTATTTCTGACCATATTCCTGCCCCTTGGGGGCACGTTTTACCGGTTGCTCCATCTGAGGCTTGCGGCCGGAGCGGATCTGCTCCAGTTCCGGTTTTCCAATAATAACGGTCTGTGAATCATCCACAGGCGGATGGTTCTGTACAAAATCCCCGTTTGGATTAACCAGAGCCTTACGCAGGTCTGAAATTACTTCGTACATATTAGAATATCGGTATTCCGGTTTTTTCTCTGTGCTCTTTAAGATGATGTTTTCTAATGCTACCGGAATCATCTCATTAAAATAACTGGGCGGCGTAATCACAGATTCTAAATGCGCCAGGGCTACTGTTACAGTATTATCTCCCTGAAAGGGCACTCTGCCGGCAACCATCTCATATAACGTGATACCAAGTGAATAGATATCACTTCTCACATCGCTGTAACCTCCACGTGCCTGTTCCGGCGATATGTAGTGAACCGATCCCACTGCTGTTGCGCTCATTGTCTGGGATGACGCCGCTCTGGCAATACCGAAATCTGCCACCTTGACTTTCCCGTCTCTTGCAATAATTATATTCTGGGGCTTGATATCACGGTGAATGATCCCCTGCTCATGGGCTGCCGCAATTCCCTGTGCAACCTGCATGGCAATGCCAATGGCTTCCTTAATATCAAGGCAGCCTTTTTTTAATATGTAATTTTTTAATGTAATTCCTTCAATTAATTCCATTACTATAAAATGAAGATCACCCTCATCCACAACATCATAAATATTAACAATGTTTGGATGGGAAAGTCTGGCGGCTGACTGAGCCTCCATTTTAAACTTTGCGACAAAATTACTGTCAGAACTGAATTCTTCCTTTAATACTTTAATGGCAACCAGGCGGTTTAATTTATGGCACAGGGCCTTATACACATCTGACATACCTCCGGAACCGATTTGTTCCAGTATTTCATATCTGTCCTGTAAAAATGTCCCCGGTCTCAAAATCATAAGCTTCCCTCCCTGCCAAGCTGAGGTTCCATCAAAACAACAGCAATATTGTCTTTCCCCCCATTATCATTGGCTACTGTAATTAATTTCTCTGCCTTCTCCGGCAGTTCCAGTTCCGAGCAAATGATTTCCTCTATTTCAGCATCTTCCAGCATATTGCTAAGCCCGTCAGAACATAAAAGTATATAATCTCCCGGCTCCAGGCTGACTTCAAAAAAATCAATTTCCAGCTTATCTTCCGTCCCAACAGCTCTGGTTATAATGTTCTTTTTTTCCCGATAATCCTTACTTCCCCGTTCCAGCTGACCTAATGATACCAGTTCTTCCACATAAGAATGGTCTCTTGTAATCTGTTTCAGCTGATTGCGGATTAAGTAAAGGCGGCTGTCTCCCACATTTGCCACATACATGGTTGAATCTTCAACTACAGCAGCGACCAGAGTGGTACCCATACCGTTTAATTCCGGCTTTTTCTTCGATTCCTGATACAGTAACTGATTCACTTTTTCAATTCCATCTTTTAATACAGCAACCGTTCCGGTGTCTTTTGTCATCTTAAAATGAGCCACCAGATTTTCGGCAATAAACCTGGAAGCATAATCTCCAGCCTGATGCCCCCCCATGCCATCTGCAACAAGAAACAGATTGGGCAGCACACCCACAGGCTCAATTGAAGAAAAAACATAGTCCTGATTTGCCGAACGGACTCTTCCAGTATCCGTCATAGCACAAGCCTTCATCGTAATATTCTCACTTCCTTTTACTCCTGATTTAAAAAACTTTTCCTAAGCTGTCCGCAGGCACCATTAATATCCCTGCCCATTTCTCTTCTAATAGTAACATTAATTCCGTTTTTTTCAAGGAGATTTTTAAATGCCTCAATTGCCTTCCTGTCAGACTGTACATAATCCCGTTCCTTGATGGGATTGACCGGAATCAGATTGATATGGCCATGCTGGGCTTTTAGAAGAGTTGCCAGTGCAGAGGCCTCTTTTAAGTTGTCATTTACGCCGCTTACCAGGCTGTATTCAAATGTAATTCTTCTTCCTGTTTTTTCAAAATAAGTATGGCACGCCTTAAGTACATCAGAAAGAGGATACCGGTTAGCTACCGGCATCAGACTTTTACGTACCTCATCATTTGGCGCATGGAGGGAAAGAGCCAGAGTGATCTGAAACTTCTCCTCAGCCAGTTTTAAAATTCCAGGCACAATTCCACAGGTGGAAACCGTTACGTTTCTCTGGCTGATATTTAAGCCATTTTCATCGGTGAGAAGGCGGATAAACTGCACCAGATTTTCATAATTGTCAAGTGGTTCTCCCGAACCCATGACTACGATGTTGGATACCCGTTCACCAGTAATATTCTGAATCCGGTAAATCTGATCCAGCATCTCAGCAGGGCTTAAATTCCGCTCAAGCCCGTCAAGTGTGGATGCACAAAAGCGGCAGCCCATGCGGCACCCAACCTGAGAGGAGATGCACACGGAATTGCCGTGCTTGTATTTCATCAGTACGCTTTCAATCACATTGCCGTCGGAAAGACCAAATAAGTACTTTCTCGTTCCGTCTATCTGAGAGATCTTTTCTTCTACCACAGTAAGAGAAGGAAGATCTGCCATCTCAGACAGTTTTTCCTTCAGAGTTTTTGGAAGGTTGGTCATTTCATCGTAGCTGGCCGCCAGTTTCTGATGAATCCATTCGTAAAGCTGTTTCGCACGAAAGGGTTTTTCTCCGGCAGACACCAGGAAAGCCGTCAGTTCTTCCAGATTAAGAGATTTAATATCTGTTCTTTCCATTTTATTCTACCTTTTTTTGTAATACACCGATAAAAAATCCGTCACATGGATGAATTCCCGGCAAAAGCTGCATGTATCCATGTTTCAAGGTATCTATCTGAAACTGGTCTTTGAACTTCTCCTCCAGATCAACCGCCTGAAATGGAAAGTTCTCTAAAAACCATGCAAAATTCTCTTCATTTTCTTTTTTATCTATGGTACAGGTACTAAATATAAGCCTTCCGCCTGGTTTTACATATGTCTGTACTACTGAGAGGATTTCTCTTTGCAGAGAAGCCAGTTCGTCTAAATTCTCAGGCTTGACCCTGTATTTAATATCAGGCTTTCTTCCCAGAATACCAAGACCAGAGCAGGGAAGATCAGCAAGCACGATATCCGCTTTCCCCACGGAATCAGAATCAGGAACCAGGGCATCCCATACCTTTGCCCTGATGTTATCAAAACCGCACCGGTCAATATTCTCCTGTATCAGACTCACCTTAAATTCCGTTAAATCCCTTACTTCAACCATACCGGTCCCATTCAGCTTATCTGCCAGATGGATGCTCTTTCCTCCTGGTGCACCGCAGACGTCAATGCAAAAATCCCCTTCTTTGGGATCTGCAGCTTCTCCAACAAGAGCAGAGCTTATATCCTGGACCTGAATGTATCCTTTTTGAAAGGCTTCCAGACCTTCCATATAATCAAATTTTTCTAAAATGACCATATCTTCTGAGATCCCCGACTCTGCCACCTGGACGTTTTGATTCCTCAGACTGGAAAGGATCTCATCTTTCCCCGCTTTTGATCGGTTCAAGCGTACTATGGTTTTACTGTTTTCTAAAAATGAAGCCATAACTGTGTTTGCAGTTTCCATTCCATAATCCTGATTCCACATGGAAACAATCCAGGCAGGAACAGAATAACGAACACTGTCATCTGGCCAGACCAGAGTTTCTTTATTTCTTGAAATGTTTCTCAAAACACCATTTACAAATCCTTTCAGGCCAACGAATTTCCGTTTGGCAGCAAGTTTCACAGCCTCATTGCACACAGCGGAATCCGGAACCCGGTCCATATATAAAATCTGATAAACCGACATCCGCAGAATGCTGCGGATGACCGGCTTCATCTTTTTTACCTTTGTTGAAGAGAAAAAGTCAATGACGTAATCAATTTGTATTAAGTATTCCACTGTTCCTTCAACAGTCCTGGTTATAAAGGAACGTTCTGCTTTATCCAGATACTGGTATTTATTTAAGGCCTGACGCAGGATTAAATGGCTGTATGCAGAATGTTCTAATATTTCCATGAGAACATCCAGTACAATCTCCCTGCTGTCTGTGTCTTTAGTCATTATCTCTTCTTCCTCCAAATAATATAACAAGTCTCAGCAGCTGAAGTACCGTTGCCGCAAGTGCTGCCACGTAGGTAAGAGCCGCTGCTCCAAGTACTTTTCTTGTGTGAGACAGTTCTTCATCTCCCAGAATTCCCACCTGTCCCAGTAAAACCACTGCTCTCCTGGATGCATTAAACTCAACAGGGAGAGTAACCAGCTGAAATAAAACAGCCAGTGAAAACAGAATCAAACCAATATTTACTAAAGGTGAGCCTGCACCACTGATAAAAAATCCCAGTAAAATAACGGGCAGCGCAGCCTGAGAACCGATATTAGCGGCAGGAACAATGGCACCTCGTAACTTTAAAGGTACATATCCCGTATTATCCTGCATGGCATGTCCGCATTCATGAGCTGCAACACCGATTGCTGCAACGGAAGTTGAGTCATAGACTGAATCGGATAAATTAACGGTTTTTGTTCTGGGATCATAATGATCGGACAGTCTTCCGCTGACAGGTCTTACCTGCACATCATAAATACCCTGGGAATTTAAAAGGCGCTTTGCTGCCTCTGCCCCTGTCATTCCAGACATACTTCTTACTTTGGAATACTTGTTAAAAGTACTGGTCACCCTGGCAGATGCAGCCATGGACAACAACGCACCAATGATTACAAAAATCCAGGTGGGGTCCATATAATACCCCATCATTCCACCATAATACATAATCAGATTCTCCTTTCCCGAAAATACTGTCTGTATTCCTTACATATGTTTAAAAACAGTTCCATTCTCGATCTGGTACCCCCGTAAAAAGGCGCCGATCTCCATCCGCTTCTTTCCCTGCAGCTGAAGTTCTTTAATGGAAAGTCCGCCTTTGCCGGTTTTCACCACCAGATGATCCTTTCCGGTTTCCACTACCTGGCCGCAGACGCCTTCATATTCCTGATCCACCACATCTGCATCCCAGAGTTTTATTACTTTTCCATCCCAGTCTGTGTAAGCACTTGGCCAGGGGTTTAATCCACGGATCAGCCGTTCGATGGAAACGGCATCCATGGACCAGTCGATATCACCCATGTTTTTCTTAATCATTCCCACATAACTCATTTGCGACTCATCCTGCTTTTTTAAAACAGCAGTTCCGTCTTCTATATCTTTCAGAGTTTTAATAAGCAGCTTTCCACCCACATGGCTCAACTTCTCATGAAGGCTTCCACCAGTCTCTTTTTTGTCCAAAACAACAACTTCCTGATCAAGCATATCTCCAGTATCCAGAGCTTCTGCCATCATCATTGTCGTGATACCACTTACCTCTTCCCCGTTTATTACCACATATTGAATTGGTGATGCACCACGATATTTGGGAAGAAGAGACGCATGGATATTGATACAGCCAAATTTGGGAATATCTAAAATGCTTTTTGGAAGAAGCTGTCCAAAAGCAGCAACCACCATCACATCCGGGTTTAAATCTTTCAGGATTTTTACAAATTCAGGATCTCTTGCCTTCACCGGCTGATAAACGGGAATTCCATATTCCAGCGCCTTTTCCTTTACAGGCGTCGTCGAAACTTCCTTCCCTCTTCCCTTTGGCTTATCTGGCTGGGTCACTACCGCCAGTACATTATGTCCTGCCTCTACCAGTGAGCAAAGGGCAGGGACAGAAAAGTCAGGGGTGCCCATAAATATAACTTTCATCAATATTCCTCAACCTCCTCTTCCTCTTCTTCCAGAGTCACGTCTTCAATTTCCCCTTCTACCTTATCCACAAACAGCTCACCGCTTAAATGATCGCATTCGTGGCAGATGGCACGGGCAAGGAGTTCTTCTCCTTCCAGCACAAATGGCTGCATATCGGCGTCAAATGCTTTGACTTTCACGTGATTTGGTCTGGTAACAGTTCCGGACTTTCCAGGCACACTTAAGCAGCCTTCTGGTCCGGTCTGTTCTCCGTCTGTCTCAATAATCTCCGGATTAATGAGAACGTACTGATTGCCATCCTCCACATCAATGACGACAATCTGCTTTAATATTCCTACCTGGGGAGCTGCAAGACCTACGCCATTGGCCTCATACATGGTTTCAAACATGTCTTTGATTAAATCGGTAATTCTTGGTGTGATCTCCTTCACAGGTTTACATTTTTTTCTTAAAATTTCATCTCCAATGGTTCTAATTTTTCTAATCGCCATTATATTTGTCCTCTCATTTACGAAAAATCATATTGGATCAAGACTTGTTCAAACAATTCAGGATGATTTTCAGAAAAACCATCAATTTGATCCCTGATTTTAATTAGTATATCATAGTTTTCTTGTTTCAAGTATAAAATTTTTCTATATATATCATTAATTTTGTATACAGATGCCTCTACCGGCCCGATCAGCTGAACCTGTTCCGGTTCTCCTATTGCAGTTGCAAAGGCTCCTGCAGCGGCGGCTGTTTCCGTGAGAACGGACTCATTGCGCGACGAGAACTGAATGGTCAAGAGACCGCTTGCCGGGGGGTATTTCATCAGGCGGCGAAACGCCATCTCCTGCTTGTAAAACGCCTCGTAATCCTGATTGGCCGCTGTAACAATGCTGTAATGATCCGGGCTGTAGGTCTGAATGATCACATCTCCTGCCTTGGCATCCCTGCCAGCTCTTCCGGCAGCCTGGGTGAGAAGCTGAAACGTCCGCTCTCCTGACCGGTAATCCGGCGTGTTTAAGGATAAGTCAGCTGCCAGTACTCCCACCAGAGTCACATCAGGAAAATCATGACCTTTTACAATCATCTGGGTGCCAATGAGAATATCTCCCTCGTGTTCGGCAAAGGCTGACAATATGGCTTCGTGTCCGCCCTTTTCTTTGGTGGTATCCAAATCCATACGCAGAATTCTGGCCTGGGGAAACATCTTCTTTGTCATCTGCTCGATCTTTTGTGTCCCCACTCCAAAGTTTGCAATATAGGGGGAACTGCAGGAAGGACACTTAGACGGCATGGGAATGGTATGTCCGCAGTAATGGCAGACAAGCCGGCTGTTGTTATGCAGTGTCAGCGTTACATCACAATGAGGGCATCGTATGGCTTCCCCGCAGGAACGGCAGGAAACAAAATTAGCATAGCCTCTACGGTTTATAAACAACATGATCTGCTCTTTTTTCCTTAGCCGTTCTTCCATCAGCATCTGCAATTTTCTACTGAATATGGACTTGTTTCCATCTTTTAACTCCTGCCTCAAATCCACAACTGATACTTCAGCCAGGCTGCTGTCCCTCTTTGCCCGTTCCGTAAGACGAAATAACTGGTATTCTCCCCTCAGGGCCTTTGTGTAAGCTTCCAGAGAAGGGGTCGCAGATCCCAGCACCAAAGATGCCCCTTCCATCTGCGCTCTCTTCCCAGCAACCTCTCTGGCGTGATATCTTGGTACTGTTTCACTTTTATAAGCACCTTCATGCTCTTCATCTATGAGAATCAGCCCCAGTCTGGAAAATGGGGTAAATAAAGCGGATCTTGGACCGATCATAATATCAATATCGCCATTTTTCGCACGTTCAAACTGATCGAAACGCTCTCCTGCTGACAAACGGGAATTAATAATGGAAACCCGGTTTCCAAATCTGCCGTAGAACCTCATCACCGTCTGATAGGTCAGTGCGATTTCAGGAATTAGAACGATAACCTGTCCGTCCTCTTCAATCACGCGCTGAATCAATTCCATATAGACTTCTGTTTTGCCGCTGCCGGTAATTCCATGGATCAGATACGTATCCCGCTTGCCTTCTGAATAGTCCCGGTTAAAACTGTCCACAATGATCTGCTGCCCAGTATTTAAGCGGAGCTTTTTTTCTTCCTGACTGTCTATCTGAATGGGATTGCGGTAAATTTCTTCCGATTCAAGACAAATATCACCCTTTTCAATCAAAGGCTTTATTGCCGATGCCGTAAGGTTCATCTGGTTTACTGCGATTTCGTAAGGAATCACAGGATTATCAAGCAGTGCAGAAAAAAGCCGGACTCTTGCCTTGTAACTCTTTTTTTCCGCCTCCTTTAATGCACTGCTTAACTGTTCCCGGTTTAAAAGACTTCTTATGATTTTCTTTTCTTTTGGTTTTACCTTCTGTTTGACTGGAAGCACGGTTTTCAGTGCCTGATTCATGGTAGAGCCATACTGTTCTTTTAACCACCACGCAAGAGTGATCAGCCTTGATTCCGCCGATACTCCATCCGTGACAATTCCCCCGATTTCTTTTATCTTATCCGGATCATAACTGGCCTTGGCCGTAATTCCCACCACATATCCCTTACGCATGGTATTCCCCCTGCCAAAAGGAATCAGAACCCTGGTTCCTACTGTAATCTCCTGACTCAAATGATCCGGAATCCGGTAATCGAAGGTTCTGTCTACTTTTTCGTGAGAAATATCAATGATGATCCTGGCATATGTTTCTGACATTCATTTCCTCCAGAGGGGACTGATTAATGAAACTGTTCTGCTACCTGCCCCAGTTTCATGCTGTTAGAACCTTTAAACAGCACACAGTCACCCGTCTTTAATTCTTCCTTTAAATAAGCTGTTAACGGTTCCTGTTCCATAAATTCCTTTACTGTGATCTCTGGTGCATTCTCCCTTACTGCCCTGGCGATTTCTCCCGCCAGTTCTCCCAGTGTAACCACACAGTCAACCGGATGTGCTGCAATATATGTACCGATTTCGTAATGATATTCCGGGGAACGGTCTCCCAGTTCCTTCATATCAGCCAGTACAGCAATCTTTCTTTTTGCTTTGGTAATAGAACCTAAAACCTCAAGCCCCGCTTTCATGGAAACCGGACTGGCGTTATAAGTATCATCAATTACCGTAAATGTACCAGTATCATAAATCTGCTGGCGGTTTTTATATCCATTAAAGCTCATCAGAGACTTTGCCGCTTCTTCCATGGGAATTCCGTTTTCTGCCGCAACCGCCAAAGATACCATGGCATTTAAAATATTATGGCTTCCCATTACAGACAGCCGTACAGGGACTTTCTGCTGGTTATGCACTGCCGTGAACACAGGGAATCCATCTTCTAAATGGATATCAACCGCTCTGTAATCACAATTTTCTCCAGTTCCATAGAAAACGGTTATACAGCCTTCCTTTGCTTTTGTATCTTTTAGCATATCGTCGTCTCCGTTTAAAAAGAGAATTCCGTTTTCACAAAGGCCATCCTGGATAGTCAGTTTTTCTTTGTATATATTTTCCCTTGATCCCAGCTGTTCGATATGCGCCACTCCGATATTGGTTATGACAGCCATATGGATTCTGGCAATTCTGGCAATCACGGTGAGTTCTCCCGGTTCACTCATTCCCAGTTCAATCACGCCGATCTCATCTTCCGGTGTGATTTCGCAAAGAGTGATGGGAAGCCCAACCTGGCTGTTGCTGTTACCTGGAGTTTTATAAACCTGATAACGGGAAGAAAGTGCACATGCTACCATTTCTCTGGTTGTGGTCTTTCCCACGCTTCCTGTAATACCGATAAGGGGAAGAGACAAACGATCTCTGTAAAAACTCCCCACTGCCTGAAGCGCCTTTTTTGTATCATCAACCCGTATCCAGGGCTTTTCTGATTCCATATCATCATGCTCACTGGTTAAAGCAGCTGCTGCACCATGTTCAAATGCCTGATCTATAAAACGATGGGCATCCACTTTTTCCCCGATAATTGGTACAAATAAATCATTTCCCTTCATGGTTCTGGAATCGATACTAATGTGTTTTAAAACAGTATCCTCCCTCCCGCAAAGAAGTGTTCCGCCTGTAGCTGCAAGTATTTCCTTTACTGTCATATTTACCATGATTCCTCCGTTCCATGTCCGCTTCCTGCGCACATTCCTGCCATCTTCCGTGGAAAAGCCGAAAGCCACATTTCCTCAACGGCCTCCGGCATTCTTTTTCTTATGGCAATTTTTATTTACTCAGTCTGTCAAGAAAATCAGTACTCTGTACAACATTTAAGATTTCTTCCCTGTCAGAGAAATGATGGCGTTCCCCATTCACTTCCTGATAATCTTCATGGCCTTTGCCAATCACAGCGATCATATCCCCAGGCATTGCATGTAAAATGCTGTAACGAATGGCTTCTCTTCTGTCGGGGATCTCAATAAAAGTTCCCTCTGTTTTTGAAATACTGCTTCTGATATCTGCAATGATGTCTTCTGTTTTCTCAAAACGGGAGTTATCCGCCGTCAGAATGGTGAAATCTGCAAGACGGCCCGCACTGTCACCCATGGAATACCGGCGGTCTTTGGAGCGGTTTCCTCCGCAGCCAAAAACACAGACCAGACGTTTTGGATTATAATCTCTCAGCGTCTTTAAAAGACTTTCCATGCTGACTGCATTATGGGCATAATCTACAATTACGGTACATCTTTCAGAGGAATAAACGATTTCCATTCTTCCGTTTACACTTAAATGTTCCAGTCCATGACAGATCTTTTCCTTGGGCAGATTTAAAAAACTTAAAACGCTGACTGCAGCCAGAGCATTGGCAACATTGAATCTGCCGGGAATGTTGACACGGACAGCCAGTTCATAAATTCCCTTTACATCAAATTCAAGTCCCACAAAATCAGACTGGGCTACATAACGGATATTCTCAGCTTTAAAGCTGGTTCCTTCCCTGTCAAGGGAAAAGGAATAAAGTTTGCAGGAAGCGTCTTTAACAGCCTCCTCAAAATGTTCGTCATCCCCATTCATAATGCCCACTTTGGAACGCTGAAAAATCAATGACTTATAATGTAAATATTCATCAAAATTCTCGTGTTCATCCGGTCCGATGTGATCAGGGGAAATGTTGGTAAATAAGCCGTAATCAAATGTCAGGCCATCCACCCGGTGCATCTTAAACGCCTGGGAGGACACTTCCATAACCATATACTCACAGCCTTCTTCTGCCATTTGATAAAACGCCTGGTGAAGCTGGTAAGATTCCGGTGTTGTATTAGCCGTTGGAGTCACCTTCTCGCCAATGACAATCCCTGTGGTTCCAATCATACCCACTTTTTTTCCGCACGCCTCTAAAATAGCCTTTATCATATGAGTGGTGGTAGTTTTTCCCTTTGTGCCGGTTACCCCAATGGTTACCATACGTCTGGCTGGATAATCAAATCTGGCGGCAGACAAAACAGCCAGTGCTTCTCTGGCACTATGTACGAATATGGCAGTCACTCCTTCCGGTACGCTTACCCTGCGTTCCAGAACAAGAACAGTCACTCCTTTTTCCACCACTTCCGCTATAAAATCATGGGAATCGACTCTGGTGCCTACGGTGCAGACAAATACTGCACCGCTTCTGGCCTTTCTGGAGTCATATACCACATCTTCCACTTCCACATCAGGATTCCCCTGCAATAATTCATAATCCAGATCCTTAAGCCACTGACTAAACTTCATAAAAACCTCCAAATCAGAATAATCCTGTGATTACTCCCTCATTATTTACATCAATACTATCCGCTGCCGGTTTCTTCGGCAGACCAGGCATCGTCATAATGGCGCCTGTTAAAACAACAACAAATCCAGCACCGGCGCTGACGTAAGCATCCCGTACATTAATCTCAAACCCCTGGGGCCGGCCCAGTTTTGTCTGATCATCAGATAAAGAATACTGTGTTTTAGCCATGCATACCGGCAGGCTGCCAAATCCCATCTCTTCAAACTTTCGAATTGATTTTAAAGCGGAGGGTGCATAAGTTACTCCGTCTGCCCCGTAAATTTCTCTGGCAACTGTGCTGATCTTATCCTCAAGGCTCATGTCGTCAGGATAGATGGGTGCGAAATGACTCTGTTTGTTCTCCAGTGTTTCAAGAACCTTTTCTGCAAGTTTTATTCCGCCTTCCCCGCCTTTTTCCCAAACCTGGGACAAAGCAAATTCGCAGCCTTTCTCCTCACAGAAATTCTTAATAAACTGATATTCGTTTTCTGTATCTGTCACAAATGAATTCAGGGTTACGACAACGGGAACGCCGTACTTTTGCATATTTTCAATGTGCTTTTCAAGGTTCACGATACCTTTTTTCAAAGCATCCAAATTTTCATCTTTCAGCTGGTCTTTTGGTACGCCGCCGTTGTATTTTAACGCTCTTACAGTTGCTACCAGAACAATGGCATCCGGTTTTAAGGAAGCTTTCCTGCATTTAATATCCAAAAACTTTTCTGCACCTAAATCAGCACCGAAACCAGCCTCAGTCACAACTACATCTGCTAATTTTAAAGCTGTCTTAGTCGCACGCACGCTGTTGCAGCCGTGGGCGATATTGGCAAAAGGACCACCGTGAACGATTGCACCGGTATGCTCCAGAGTCTGAATCAGATTTGGTTTCAGTGCATCCTTAAGCAGGGCCGCCATGGCACCTACTGCATTTAACTGGGCTGCAGTCACCGGCTCTCCGGAATAATTATATGCAACAATAATTCGTCCCAACCGTTCTTTTAAATCATTCATATCATCTGCAAGGCAGAGAATTGCCATAATTTCAGAAGCCACCGTAATAACGAAATGATCCTCTCTTACAAATCCTTCCGCTTTTGAGCCAAGTCCTACCACAATATTTCTTAATGCACGGTCATTCATATCCAGGCATCTCTTCCAAAGGATCTGCCTTGTATCAATTCCAAGAGCATTGCCCTGGTGAATGTGGTTGTCAAGAAGGGCAGAAAGCAAATTGTTTGCAGAGGTAATAGCATGAAAATCTCCGGTAAAATGAAGATTTAAATCTTCCATGGGAACAACCTGGGCATATCCGCCGCCAGCAGCTCCTCCCTTAATTCCAAAGCAGGGTCCCAAGGATGGCTCTCTTAAGGCTATCATCGCCTTTTTGCCGATTTTACCAAATGCCTGTCCAAGCCCAACTGTAGTAGTAGTTTTCCCCTCTCCGGCCGGTGTGGGATTGATTGCTGTAACAAGAACCAGTTTTCCATCGGGACGGTCTTTTACCTGCTCCCATAATTCATCGGAAAGCTTTGCTTTGTATTTGCCGTAAAGTTCTAAATCGTCCTCTGCAATCCCATAGGATGCTGCCACTTCCTTAATTGGTATCATCGTTGCTTCCTGTGCGATCTCAATATCTGTTTTCATACGTATCATCCTCCTTATATGTAAGCAATGGTTTTTTACTCTCCCGTTTTGCTAAAACGACTCTTCAAATTCTTCCATGCTCATAAGCACCTTACGGGGCTTGGTCCCTTCTTCTTCACCTACCACGCCGGCTTCCGCAAGCTGATCCATAATTCTAGCAGCCCTGTTAAATCCGATTTTATACATCCTCTGCAGCATGCCGATAGAAGCTTTGTCTTTCTCTATGATGAATCTGCCTGCCTGGATAAAATATTCATCCCGGTCACTTCCGCCGCCTTTTGAATCTGCAGCTGTTGGCGCAGAGGCAATCATGTTTTCCACTTCCGGATTGTAATCCGGTGTCATTCCCTGTTCCGTTAAAAAGTCCACAACCTTGGAAACTTCTGAATCGGAAACAAATGCACCCTGCACACGCATGGGTTTTGGATAACCGGCAGGGTAAAATAGCATATCACCCTTTCCAAGAAGCTTCTCCGCACCATTCATATCAATGATGGTTCTGGAATCTACACCGGAAGAAACGGCAAACGCCACTCTTGACGGTACATTCGCTTTTATCAGACCGGTAATAACGTTGACAGACGGACGCTGTGTTGCAATTACCAGATGGATGCCTGCTGCTCTGGCAAGCTGGGCAAGACGGCAGATGGAATCTTCTACTTCCCCTGGAGCTACCATCATTAAATCAGCAAGCTCGTCGATTATGATTACGATCTGGGGCATCTTCTGGGGTTTGTTTTCATCCTCAATGTCCTTTAAGCTTTCCACTTTCGCGTTGTAGCCTTTAATTTCCCTGACATTATACTGGGCAAATTTATTATAACGGTCTGTCATCTCCGCAACCGCCCAGTTTAAGGCTCCCGATGCTTTCTTCGGGTCAGTCACAACCGGAAGGAGCAGGTGGGGAATTCCGTTATAAACACTTAATTCCACCACTTTAGGGTCCACCATGATCAGCTTCACATCGTCAGGATCCGCTTTAAAAATAATACTCATAATCAGGGTATTAATACAGACAGACTTACCGGAACCCGTAGCTCCTGCAATCAGTAAGTGGGGCATCTTGGCAATATCAGTTACGACTACCTGTCCCCCGATATCCTTGCCCACTGCAAAAGCAATATTGGAGGAATGCTTCTGAAAGCCGTCCGCTTCCAGAATGTCTCTTAAATACACCATATTATTTTCTTTATTGGGCACTTCAATTCCCACTGCTGATTTTCCAGGAATAGGCGCCTCGATACGTATATCCGCCGCTGCAAGACTTAACTTAATATCATCAGCAAGACTAACGATTTTGCTTACCTTTACTCCCTGCTCCGGGTGGAGTTCGTATCTGGTTACGGAAGGGCCGCAGCTGATATTGGTCACAGTCACCCCCACACCGAAATTCTGCAGTGTCTTCTGCAGCTTAATGGCTGTTTCTTTGTATTCCCGGTCAGAAAAAACCGCTGCTTTGCCTTTTTTAAGCAGCGAAAGAGGTGGAAACTTATATTCCAGTTTCACAATTTCCTTTTTTTGAATAATTTGTTTATTTACATTGAAATCGTCGTCTTTTTGCGATTCTTCCCGTTTCTTCTCCAGTTTTTTCTGAAGAGCCTCTGTGTCTGTCTCAATGATCTTGCCGGAAGCAGTTACCACCTGTTTGGGCTCTTCCGGTATGGAGAATGTCTCTCTGATTACTGGCTCCCCCGTCTCTGGCTCTTCCATCTCTGGCTCTTCCGGATAGAAATCGTCCTCCACAAGTTCCATTTCCTTAAGAGTTCTCACATCCTTCTTCATATAGAAAGAAGCCTCATCAGAACTTCGTTTATACGGAGCCACAATATCATCTGGTTCAAAGGGAACAGAATCATCGTCATCCCCATCTGGTTCCGGTGAAATACTTCCTCTGAATACGTCAGCTGGGTTTGATTCTTCCGCTTCAACCGCTGTTACAGCCGTCAGCTTACTAGTCTGTGAATCAATCTCATCGGCAATATCACCGATACCGGTATTTTCCTCTTCCTCATAGAGATCCCGCTCAAAATCTGGTTTATCCGGAATTTCCTCTTCCTGGACAGCAGAAAGCCTGGTGGCATCTAAATTGACTCCACGCAGTTTCTGTTCTTCTCTCAGCTGTTTTCTAAGTTCCTGGCGCTGGGCATGAATCTCCATATGCATGTCCACGTTCTCTTTCGCATGGTGATACGCCTTTCCGCTTCCTGTCTTCACAATATTCACAAAGGATTTTTCTGTAATGCAGACCAGTGAAATGATGATTAGAACCAGAGTAACCAGATAAGCTCCCACCACTCCGATTATGGAAACAAGCCCCTCTGCAAGTAAACCGCCGATGAGGCCTCCTCCTTTTCCGCTGACAGAAGCTTCCAGATAAATATTCAAAAGTCCCGTTTTCTCTCCTGTATTCACACCAAAAAGCAGCTGCAAAAATCCGCACAAAGAAACCAGCGCCAAAACACATGAGACCAGTTTAAATACTGCTCTCGGGTTTCCCTGGTTTGAAATATAGAATGCGATTCCTGCAAACATCAGTACCGGTGCAATGTATCCAATTCCGCCAAATATACCAAGCTGCACGCTGCGGAAAAAATCACCTACCATTCCGCATAAATGAAAATTGCTTAAAAACAAAATGGCCGCAGCGGCAAATGACATAATAATCACGACTTCTGAGTGGATAAATTCCGGTTCCGGCAAAACCACATTCTTCCTTGTTCTGGTGTTTCCTGCTCTCCCGTTTTTTGTTTTTGTCCCTTTTTTAGCTGTTGTCTTCTTCTTTGTTGTCTCAGGCACAATACTTCCCCCTTCTATCCATTGGTATCAGTATACAAAAAAAACGGGAGAATTGCAACGGCTAAGAGGAAGCAGTTTCCATCAGTTCATATAATTTTTTTAACGCATCTTTAATTCCGCCTACTTCATCAATCAGACCTTCCTTCACTGTTTCCTCGCCCACCAGTACCGTACCTAAGTCCCTGGTAAGCATTTCCGTATTAAGCATAAGCCTTTTTAACTGGTCATAAGCAATCTTTGCATGATTGGAGACAAAGCTTAAAATCCGGTCCTGTATCATTTCAAAATACTCGTAGGTCTGGGAAGCTCCGATTACCATACCGGTCATTCTCACTGGGTGAATCATCATAGTTCCGGTGGGAACAATAAAGGAATAATTGGTGCTTACTGCCAGAGGAACTCCGATGGAATGGCTGCCTCCAAGAACCAGTGAGACTGTGGGAATACTTAAGGATGCAATCATCTCCGCAATGGCTAATCCTGCATCTACATCGCCTCCTGAAGTATTTAAAAGAACTAATAAACCTTCCACTGAGTCATCATCTTCTATTTCTGCAAGCTTTGGGAGGACATGATCGTATTTGGTGGCTTTGCTGTTGCTGGAGAGATTCTCATGTCCTTCAATCTCTCCGATAATGGTCAGCAGATGAATTTTTCGTTTCCCCTCATTATCATCAAGGGTCATCTGACCATATTCTTCCAGCTTCTGATCTTCCTTTTGTTCAATATCCTTTTCCGTTTTTTTCTCTTCCAGATTTTCTTTTCTGGTTCCTTCTGCATTTTTTACTTCTGCACTTGCTGCTTCATTCTCTTCCTGACGGTTATTTCTATCTTCAGATTCTTTCACGTAAGAAAACCTCCTGTTTGCTGATAATATTGAATCGCTTTCATATGATGTGAAAAAAACAGTAAAAATATGCCTTATTTTGCAAACCAAACGTACAACTGTGATTTTTCTGTTTTCCACTGTGAGTAACAATATTTTTGTTGTGATTGCAACAAGGTATTGACTTTGATGCTTTTACATGATAAACTACGAAACAATAAAAAACCACATTCCATTGCCAACGAAGGCAGCGCCGGAGAGATCCCTATGCGCTGCTTTTGTCTAAACGAATCCCTGTGGTTAAATCTGAAAAAAGGAGAACTTATCTCATGAACAACTTTTTCATTGCACAGACGTTTGGTAAATCCTCTAACTACACGGACATTCCGAACAACTTATTCAAAGAACACAACGTAAAAAAGGGACTCCGCAATGAAGACGGTACCGGAGTCCGAGTAGGACTTACCCGCGTTTCCGACGTAGTTGGCTATGAAATTGAGGATGGAAAAAAGGTAAATGTTCCAGGAAAGCTTTATTATCGCGGTATTGAAATCAGCGATCTGGTAAACGGAAAAAACAATTCCCGTTTCGGCTTCGAGGAAACGTCATTTTTACTCCTTTTTGGATATCTTCCATCTAAAAAAGAATTGCGGGAGTTTACCACCCTGCTTGGTGAGCACTACAACCTTGCTGACGAATTCCTGGAGAAAAACATGCTGCGTACTCCTTCCCGCAATTTAATGAACAGCCTCCAGAAAAGCATTCTTGCTCTTTACGATTATGATGAGGATCCTGATAACACGGACCCCTATCAGACTCTGTTAAAGGGAATTAATATTCTGGCAAAGCTTCCGTCTCTTGCTGTCTATGCTTATCAGAGCAAGATACATCACTACGACCGGGAAAGTCTTGTGATCCATTATCCAAAGCCGGAATTCTCCATGGCTGAGAACATTCTTTATATGTTAAGGAAAGACGGATCCTTTACCCAGCAGGAGGCCGATCTTCTGGATATTATGCTGATGATTCATGCGGATCACGGCGGCGGAAACAACTCCACATTTACAAATGTTGTTATTTCCTCTACCGGTACCGATATTTACTCCTCCAGTTCCGCTTCCATCGGCTCCTTAAAAGGTCCCAAGCATGGCGGCGCCAACATCCGCTGCAGCGAGATGATTACTGCAATTGAAAAAGAAATTGGAATAAAAGCAACGGAAGCACAGATGAAATCAGTCATCCAAAGAATACTGGCAAAGGATTTTTATGATAATTCCGGTCTGGTATATGGTCTTGGCCATGCGGTTTATACCGTGTCAGATCCCCGTGCGGATTTATTAAAAATCTGCTGCGAGAATCTTGCAAAACAGAAAAACAGAGAAGACGAATATGAATTCCTGACAAAATTTGAAAAGGTTGCCAAATCTTGTCTCGCTGGAAATGGCAAGTCTTTGTCAAACAATGTGGACTTCTATAGCGGCTTCGCTTATAATATGTTACAGATACCCGAAGACATGTACACCCCATTATTTGTGTGCTCACGTATGGCCGGCTGGCTGGCACATAACATTGAGAATAAGATGTACGACGGAAGAATCATGCGTCCGGCTACAAAATACGTGGGGGAAACCATTCCCTATAAAAAGAGAGAGGAACGATAACTTATGGTAAAGTTGTATGACGGAGGAGCATATCTTGTAAACGGTACTCAGCTGATTCCTGAAGAGGAACTGTCCAAAGTAAACGCCCAGAGAAGTACTCCCATTACAAGAGAAGAGGCGAAAAAGGGTACCATTGCATACTCCATATTAGAAAAACATAATACATCCGGAAACATGGAGCATTTAAAACTGCGTTTTGACTCCATGGCATCCCATGACATAACATTTGTAGGAATTATTCAGACTGCCCGTGCATCAGGCCTTACTGAATTTCCTATTCCATACGTAATGACCAACTGCCACAACTCCCTGTGTGCCGTTGGCGGAACTATTAATGAAGATGACCATGTATTTGGTCTGTCTGCAGCAAAAAAGTACGGAGGAATCTTCGTTCCTCCCCACATCGCGGTCATTCATCAGTACATGAGAGAAATGATGGCTGGATGCGGACGCATGATCCTGGGTTCTGACAGCCATACCCGTTACGGTGCCCTGGGTACCATGGCAATCGGGGAAGGCGGCGGAGAACTGGTAAAACAGCTGTTAAAAGATACCTATGATGTCGCTTATCCTGGAGTCGTAGCCATTTATTTAACCGGTGCTCCGGCTTCCCACGTAGGTCCTCATGATGTGGCGTTAGCCATTATCGGTGCTGTGTTTAAAAATGGTTATGTAAAAAATAAAATTATGGAATTTGTAGGTCCCGGTGTTTCATCCATGGATACAGATTACAGAAACGGCGTGGATGTCATGACTACGGAAACAACCTGCCTTTCTTCTGTCTGGATTACAGATGAGGATACAAGGGAATATTTAAAACTTCATGGCAGAGAATCTGACTATGCAGAGTTAAATCCCAGAGAAGTTGCTTATTATGATGGCGTTGTTCATGTGGATTTAAGTACCATTAAGCCTATGATTGCTCTTCCCTTCCATCCAAGCAACACCTATGAGATTGATGAACTGAATGATAATCTGGGTGATATTTTAAGAACTGTGGAAAAAGAAGCGGCTCACATTCTGGGTACTGCGAACGCAAGCCTTTCCCTTACGGATAAAATCATAGATGGAAAACTGATGGTTCAGCAGGGTGTCATTGCCGGCTGTGCCGGAGGTAATTATTCCAACGTAATGATTGCGGCACATATGCTGTCAGGAAAGGATTGCGGCAATGATATCTTTAACCTTTCCGTATACCCGTCTTCTCAGCCGGTTTATATGGATCTTGTGAAAAAGGGTGCCATTTCCCAGCTGATGGCTGCCGGTGCCACAGTACGTACCGCTTTTTGCGGTCCCTGCTTCGGTGCGGGCGATACGCCATCAAACAATGCATTAAGCATCCGCCATACTACCAGAAACTTCCCCAACCGGGAAGGTTCCAAGCCTGGTAATGGCCAGATATCCTGTGTGGCATTAATGGATGCACGCTCAATAGCAGCCACTGCTGCAAACGGTGGTTATCTTACTTCAGCCGAAAACTTTGCAGATGACTATATCGTTCCAGCTTATGAATTTGACTCTTCTTCCTATGACAGACGTGTTTATCAGGGATACAAACAGGCAAAGGAAGACGAATCCTTAATTTTAGGACCGAATATCAAAGACTGGCCTTCCATGAGCGCCCTCACTGACAATATTTTATTACGGGTATGTTCTAAGATCATGGACCCTGTTACAACCACCGATGAGTTGATTCCTTCCGGCGAGACATCCTCCTATCGTTCCAATCCTCTGGGACTTGCGGAATTTACCTTATCCCGCCGTGATCCGGAATATGTAGGACGTTCCAAAGAAGTAAATGAGCTTGAAAAGGTAAGAAAATCCGGTGCCTGCCCGCTTAAGGCAGATCACGAACTGGATAGCGCATTCCATGCTCTGAAAGAATATTTAAAGCAGCCTGATTTAAAAGCCAGCGAAACAGAAATCGGCAGTATGATTTACGCGGTGAAGCCGGGTGACGGTTCTGCCAGAGAACAGGCTGCAAGCTGCCAGAGAGTTCTTGGCGGTCTTGCCAATATTGCTAACGAGTATGCTACCAAGCGTTACCGTTCCAATGTAATGAACTGGGGTATGCTGCCATTTTTACTGGATGAAGATCCTTCCTTTGATATCGGTGACTTTATTTATGTACCAGATATCCGTACTGCTCTTGACGGTGCTATGGATCGTATACCAGCTTTCGTGGTAAAGAATGAAGAAGGAAATCCAATTCATGAAATCCAGCTTCATATTGCAGATATGACACCAGAAGAACGGGAAATCGTGAAAGCCGGTTGTCTCATTAATTACAATAGAAACAAAAGCAGCCAGTTATAATTGACAGGGCCGCTGCTTGCAGGATTGGGTTTTCCTGCAAGCAGCGGCCTTGCATTATTATGGCTATTGACAGTATGAAGTTATTGTGTTATATTTTACCTACCAACCGTTAGTTTAATTACTTAGAAGGGAATGTGAAGCATGGGTCAGGGAGCAGACACAAAAGAACGGATTATGCAAGCGGCATTAGAGGAGTTTTCTCTTCATGGCTTTGAAGGCGCCCGTATGGAAAAAATCGCATCCAAAGTAGGAATCAATAAGGCTTCTCTCTACTTTTATTTTAAAAGTAAGGAACAGCTGTTTCGGGAACTTTTTGATATCATTGTAAAAAAACATTATGCTTATTTAACCAGCATTTTTCGGAAATATCAGGATTTGCCTTCCAGGCAGCTTCTATCCTCTCTTTATAAAGACTATCTGGAATATCATTGGGGTAATACAGAGATGGATTTCTGGAACATGGTTTACTACTACCCTCCGGAACAGATGAAAGAGGAAATTTTACATTTTACTCAGGACAGTTTTGATGTTTTTACTACTGAATTGACTTCCGTTATGGAAAAAGGAATTAAAAACGGAGAACTTCAGCCTCTGAATCCGGCTGATATGGCAACCACTTTTTACTATCTGGTTACCTGTATCACATTGTCCACTGGTTTAATGAATTTAGAACAGGGACTTAGTCAAATGGATTTATGCTTTGATGTGTTTTGGAATGGAATAAAAGGGTGAATAACCCCTTTATTTTTATTATATAACCTACCAACCATTTGGTATATTAACAAGGAGGTAATTCAATGGAATACAGATTTTTAGGAAGATCAGGTATTAAGGTAAGTCCCATGGGAATTGGCAGCTGGGCAATCGGAGGTCAGTTTTACATGGATGAAAAAATTGACGGCTATGGGCAGACAGACGACGAAACGTCCATAAAGGCCATTCAGACTGCACTGGATCTTGGTATCAATTTTATTGATACATCGGATGCATATGGGATTGGCCACAGTGAAACAGTAATTGGAAAGGCATTGGAAGAAAGAAGAAATCAGGTGGTTCTTGCTACAAAGTTCGGTTATATGGGAAATGAAGCCACCCGAACGCTGAAAGGTTATAATGTGGCTCCTGGATATATAGAAAGAGCCTGTGAAGCCTCCATGAGGCGTTTAAAAACAGATATCATTGATTTATATCAGCTTCATGTCTGGGAAATCGGATTGTCAGAGATGGACTGTGTTGCAGAGACCCTGGAACGTATGGTGGAGAAAGGAAAAATCAGAACGTACGGATGGAGTACTGATTTAGTAAATGGAGCAAGGCTTTTTTCAGAAAACTTAAATTGTTCTGCCATTCAGCATCAGTTAAATATTCTTCAGGATGCCCCTGAAATGCTTCGCCTTTGCGAAGAAAGAAATCTTGCAAGTATCAACCGCAGTCCTCTTGCCATGGGCTTTTTAAGTGGAAAATTTAATCATGACTCTGTCCTTACCTCTGATGATGTAAGAGGTGCAGGCCATTCCTGGACTGAAGATATCTTTAAAAACGGAAGGCCTGCACCAGAAGTTTTAGAGAAACTAAATGCAGTACGGGAAATTCTTACCAGCAACGGAAGAACCCTGGTACAGGGGTCTCTCGCATGGATCTGGGCAAAAAGTAACGCGACCATTCCAATCCCTGGTTTTAAAACACCAAAACAGATAATGGAAAATGCCAAAGCCATGGAATTTGGCGCGCTCACCCGGGAACAAATTACAGAAATTGACCAGCTTTTAAATTAATTTCCTGCTTTTACAATATCCTCTGCCTGGGCATCGGTAAGCTGTACATGATAAAAAAGATCATAAAATCCTTTTATGTCAGCCTTTATATCTTCCTGATACTGCTCCGGATAAACCAGATTGCCCAGCCAGAGAATACCCATCATTCGGTTGACGGAAGGAGGATTACTCATGAAGCTGTAAGGTGCTGACGGAATGAGATAAACATGACCTTCCTTCACAGCATTTAATTCTGACCAGACGGAGTCCGTTGTGATCGTCTGATAGAGAGCGTTTGAATCTGCCACAATTATATCCGGCTGCCAGAGAAGAAGCTGTTCCATAGACACTTCACTTCCGCCTCCGCTTGACGCTTTCTCTACCTTAGCTGCATTCTCAGCTCCGATCTGTTCTATTACACGGGCATGTATGGATCCTTCTGCATTGGTGTGAAGTCCATTGTCTCCGCTTGCAAAATAAACGGATTTCTTTTGATCTGATCCTATGTTAGCTTTGACTTCTTCCGATTTTTTCAATGTATTGTCACAGTAATCAGCGAGTTTTTCAGCCTGTGCCGTCTCACCTGTGATTTCTCCCAGCATTTGATAGGCTGAGCCCATGGAATTTAAGTCTGCCTCAATAAATACCACGGGTATTCCAAGCTGTTGGGACAATGCATCCATATCTTCCTTTACAGTCTTTTTTGCCTCACCGATGTCAATAATTACATCTGGTTTTGCTGCAATTAAAGCTTCCATATTCAGATTGGCATTCTTTCCATAAAATTGTCCGAACTTGGGTAGCCCCCAGTATTTTTCATCAATGTACTTCCTGGCACCATCTGAAAAATCGGATGCCAGACCTGCCAGCTTGTCAGGAGCAACTGTATAAAGGACGATCTGAGCCAGCGGACCAGATGGCGCAATTTTCTGAATTTCTTCCGGCAGCGTTACCTCTCGCCCTGCAGAATCGGTAAACACCCGTGTTTTTTCTCCAGTGCTCTCTGATGATGGTACCGTGGCAGTCATTTCAGTCTGCGCAGCTGTTGTTTCCTTAATTTCTGTCTTTTGACAGCCATAAATCAGGAACGTGGTACAAAGTGCCGCTGTCAGAACCAAACCCATTCTATACTTTCTCATAAATCCTCCATTCTGCCTTTGAGGCAATATTATTTTTCGGTGATACGAACCGGAGTACCGGCGCGGACCACTGCTTTCCGCTCTTTGTTTTTTACCAGTTCTACCAGCTTTTCTCTGTCCCGTATTAAAGTTCCGGCAAGCTCGCTGACACCAAAAGTAAAAAGCACGGGTGCCAGGGGAATACTTGGCCCTACTAAAATTATTCTGGAATTCCGGGCTAAGCAAAGTAATCTTGGCAATGTTTTATTTACCAGTGTAAATCCGGTGATAAACACGTATTCCATGTCCTCAAGCAGAAACTCACATGCTGTATCGGGATAATCATTTTCTAACGGATCCCGCTCCAGAACAATGCAGGTACCGGCTTCCTTTAAATATTCCTCGGCATAACGGAAATGCCCGATCGTTGCAACCTTTTTACCCCTG
>SVDS01000068.1 GCA_015057715.1 Paenibacillaceae bacterium | reverse complement strand
TTGCAGATCATTCCACCAATATCTGTGAAAGAACCATCTATATGATTACAGGTGAATTAAAGGAAATAAATTAGAGGCCTATGCCTCTAGTTTATTTTTTTGCTTTTTCATGACTGCATATTCCATATTTCTATCAATATCTGATATAACCTCAACCAGCTTATCCACTGGATATGCAAAGCCGGAATTAACCCATTTGCTGATAATTGCAAGGCAGCCCTGGACATGGTAACGGACATGGTAGGTCAGTTCTTCGCTGATTTTGGAATGCTTCCAATCCTTACACCATGTTTCAATGCATTTCTCCTCAAACAAATCATTGAGACGTACAACAAAGCTGCCTTCTCCATTGGTGCTGAACAGCATACGGCATAATTGTTTGTTCTCTAAAATGTATTCAAAAATTAATTTATAAAAATAGGTGGCCGGCTGCTCATAGTTCTGAATAATCAGGTCATTGAGTTCTGCAGCAACCGCATTCTCCATCTGTTCATAAAGATCATAGATATCCTTATAGTGAGCATAAAAAGTGGCTCTGTGGATATCAACTTTATCTGTTAATTCCCGTACCGTTATATTACGAATATCCTTGGTTACCATTAATTCGGCAAGTCCATCCCGCAACGCTCTTTTTGTTTTTCTTACCCGTCTGTCATCCTGATCATTAGCACCCATTGATTTCCATCCTTCCGTATTGAATATTTGTGTAAAAAACGACTCTGGTACAATTATAATACACAGATATAGTTAAAACAACTATTCATTACTATTTCAAATAAAGTGAGGCATTGATAACTCTTTTTTAACCCCTCTGCCTCACATCACTGATTTTCCAATCTTCTCTATCCCTATTTGTGGCAAAGCAGCAGTCATTTCATTACGGATGCCCCGCCATTATGTAGTTTGCGGGGCATCAATAAAATATTTTACCTATATATGTCCTATTTCTCCATTTTTGAGATTCCTTCTATATCATTTGAGGCAAAGCAGCAGATATTTCTTTGCCTATGCCCCCAGACAAGGATACTATCTCTTCTTCAAGTCAGCTAAATTTTGGTAATGCGACATTTAAACCACATTTTATCGCTTAGCAGACATTTGGGCCAGTAATTGATTGTAGAAAAGCAACTGTAGTTCATATATAATACAATTGTACAGATAAATGTACTTACGTCTATCAACTAAATTAATAAAGGAGAAGAAAATGATCAATTATAGAAGACCAAAAAAGGAAGAATTAAAGGAGATAGCAAGAATGTGCGCTTTGACATTTATTGACTATCCAATATGTAACGATATAAAAAGAGAATTTAGAGAACCTGGCCGGTTTCTTGATTTTATGTGTGAGGTTTATTATGTTTATATAAAAGCATATTACAAAAAAAGCGAATTCTTTATAGGCGAGGACAATGGAAGAATAAAAAGCTTTGCCATTATGGTACGCCCTTACAGCGAAGACGTCAGTCTGCTTGATTATTTTCGGGCCGGTGCATTTAAACTGTTTAAAAAAGCAAGTCTTCCCGGAATCCTGAAGTTTTTAAATGTTATTGAAACAGGACACAAACCTGGAAGTGGTATAAAAGAACATTCCTGGCAGTTAGAATCACTGGCAGTGGAACGATCTTGCAGAGGTCAGCAATTGGGAAGTAAGATGATAAATGAATGTTTGATCCCTTATATAAAAGAACAGAGTATTGGAGATGAGCCGGAGACGTTTATTACTTTCACAAATACCGAAACTAATAAAAAGTTTTATCTGAAAAATGGATTTACTGAATTTGATTATACAACGATTCAGATGTCGGAATCTGCAGTTGGTAACTGGAGCTTCCGCATGAATGTGAATTCCGTTTAAAAAAACAAAGTCCTGGGCTATTGAGCATATCATATTGCCCGGGATTTTGTAATTAAAAATGCCTGTTGTAAGGTATAAAGTTTCTCACCTGGAAGGAAATCTTAGAAAAATGGTAAATTAAACATGTTGTTTAAAACGTATTGCTTAATTTGGGGTTTTGTGATAAAATTAACGAATCGACAATTTGAAGAGAAAAGGTGATTACTTGAGAGATTTTACAACCGTGCAGGAAAAAATATTAGATCGTGCGCTATACCTCATTGGGATGCGTGGGAATTACGACGTGCCGATTCGTGATATTACAAAAGCAGCTGGCGTGAATGTAAACGCCATCAACTATTATTTTGGAAATAAGGATAATATGCTTCATGAAGTAAATGAATTTTTTATTCGTAATTATCTTTCCGCATATTCTATTCTGGATACAGAAGAGCCCCCGGACCGAAAGCTGGCACTTTGGGCGAATGAAGTTATGGAATACACGTTGCAGTACCCCGGAATTCAGATCTTGCAGCGCCATGCTCTGCAATCTTCCGGTTCTAACAAGATGAAGGATTTTCTTTTATGTGACGCTGAGCAATATGAGCAAAAGGTACTTTTGGTTTTGCAAGATGTTTTTCACGTAAAAGGCGAATCTGCGCAGCTGGTCAGATGTATGCTTTACTCCGCTGTGATACATCCAGTCAGCTTAGGAACAAATTTTAGCTTTGATACAGGCCAAATGGCTAACCGGGAATTTCGGTTAAACTACATCCAATTTGTTATAGACACACTTAAGAAAGGAACGATTATTCATGAAGTTTAAACATCTTTTTACCCCAGTTCAAATCAGGGGCATGCATTTGCGTAACCGGGTGGTTTTTCCGGCAATGGGAACTAAAATGGGCACTGAGGACAGGTATGTGACACAGCAGCTTATCGACTATCATGCCGCACGTGCTCAGGGGGGAAATGGCCTTAACATGGTCGAGGTATGTTCGGTACATCAGGCATCATCTCCCAAGAATTTTCTGGCTATATCGGAGGATAAGTATATTCCAAAGCTGAGGGAACTTGTTGACGCGATTCATGCAGGGGGAGCCAGAGCAGGTCTTCAACTTTGGCAGGGCGGACTTGCTGTGGGTTCAGATCAGCAGGCGCTCCTGGTAATTCCTGATCCAATGCCGGTACCTGAAACTGAATATATCGTTCCTGCCGCAACGCCAGAATTGCTGCAGGAGGTGGCCGCATCCTTTGGAAAGGCTGCACGGCGCGCAGCAGAGGCAGGCTTTGACTGTGTAGAGTACCATTGCGGACATAACTATTCTCCACACTCCTTTTTAAGCGCTGCATTTAATCACCGCACTGATGAATATGGCGGTTCCCTGTCCAACCGGGCACGGTATCCACTTGCGTGCATCCGTGCTATTCGCGAAAACATTCCGGAGAGTATGCCGGTTTTTATGCGAATTGATGCTCATGACGATTATCTGGATAATGGCCTTACCATTGAAGAGGTGATTGAATTTTGTAAAATGGCGAGAGAAGCCGGAGTGGATGTTCTTGATGTATCCAGAGGCAATTTTAGCTCTGCTGCCATCAAATATGAGGTCCCTCCTGTGGATTTGCCACAGGGATTCAATGTTGATAATGCGGCACGCATCCGCAAGGAAACAGGCATGCTGACCATAGCGGTCGGGCGCATCAATAATCCGGAACTGGCAGAGGAAATCCTTACGTCTGAAAAAGCAGACATGGTTGTTATTGGCCGTGGGCAGCTGGCTGATCCCGAATTCTGTAACAAAGCAAGAGAAGGCCGGGAAGAAGAGATTGTGCGCTGTGTGGGCTGCAATCAAGGCTGCTATGATGGATTTGTTGACCCCTCCATGCCATTTATAACCTGCCTTCGCAATCCCGCACTGGGACGGGAACAGGAATATAAGCCTGTTGCAACAACAAAACCAAAGAAAGTACTGATTGCTGGCGGCGGTATGGCTGGCTTGGAAGCTGCCATTACTTTAAAGGAACGAGGTCATTTCCCTGTCGTTGTCGAGGCAGCAGATCGTTTAGGAGGACAGTTCCTTCTTGCAGGAACCGCACCCCATAAGGAAGAAATGACTGCTGCGGCTGAATGGATGGGGGAAAAGGCGTGCAGGGCCGGTGTTGAAATCCGTCTGAATACTTCAGTAACACCAGAGCTTATTGATGATTTACAGCCGGATGAAGTTATTATTGCCATTGGAGCCTCCCCGATTCGTATGAATATACCTGGAATCGAGCTCCCGCATGTTACGGATTCGCATACGGTACTAGCCGGAAAAGCGGACATCAGGGGCCGGGTTGTCGTCATTGGCGGCGGGCTTGTAGGTCTTGAGGTGGCAGAGTATCTCTCTGAGCGTGAACATGTAATCACAGTTTTGGAAATGCAGGATGAAGTTGCAAAGGATCTGGGGGCACTGCGAAAGATTTCGGTTATGGAACGTCTGGCAGCCGATGGAGTGAACCTTCGTATCAATGCTAAATGTACGGCCATCTCAACGCATTCTGTAACAATAGAAGTGAAAGGGACAACGGAAGAAATATCTGCTGACAGCGTAGTGGTTGCCGTTGGTGCAAAGTCCCGCTCTTGGGAACAGTTGAAAGAAAAATGTATAGAAGCAGGCATACCTTGCCATATAATCGGGGATGCGGTGCGTGCCCGCCGTGCTCTCAATGCAACAGCCGAGGCTGCCGAGATAGCCCGCATCATATAATAAGCGGATTATTGGGAAAAGGATACGAGAGGACACAGGTGACAGCGTTTTAGTAAACATCCTTATGGAGCCGGAGTTTTTTGATACAGCATTTTTGAACAGGCTTTCCAGCCAGGGCAGCGTTGTCACCTTTCTTGTAGAGGCTGTGCTCCGAAACAGGAAGGAATCGCATTATATTTATTTTCCTACACATTCCAATGAAAAAATAAGATATTAACTGTGATAAAGTCGCTGAGGAGGAGAAAGCCTCCTCCAATGCATATTCATTTTCTAAATAATTTTCATTATATTTTATCCCATTCCCATAAGTCTCCAACGTATAATTCATGTTGCGAATTTGTCGTTCCATCCATAAAACAGGACGTTTTTTATCCCCCCATACCTGCAACAACTGCCTTAAAAGACCTTTTAGATTTAAAGAAATCCAACTTCTGCATATAGTGATCAAACTCATTTAGCAGATTTCTTTCTGCTTCATCCACCTCAATTACTTTTTCCTGATAATCCTCTACAAATACAATTGTATCTTCACCTACAATTACATGCTGATCCAATAATTGATAGAGTCTTTTGGCAGCTATACCAATGTTACTTTCCGAATCTGTTTTCTGAATTACCGTGACCAGTTTTATTTCAGCCGGGTTTTTCGTTCTTATACGGGTACGTGTCCCACTGATATTATTGAGTCGGGTAAAACCAGCCAATCGTAATTACTGGTTCTTAAGTATCAAAGCTGGAAAGAGAATGATCGGACAGGCGGAACATTAGCTGAGCCAATTTTTGACTTGAAAGATCAAAGTCTGATTTTATCCACTCTACCAGAATACAAATATTTCCATGCATGACATAATCAAATATATAATTGTAATATTCGGTTGGACAATTAAGAGGAATGATACCCTTAATGCGGTCCATTGCGATATTAAGGAATATAGTTTGAAAAGAGATATTATCCTGCCTGCATAAGAGGGTATAAAATATATCTCTGTTTGCCTTTATATAGTCAAGAAATGAAGTGACATATAAAATAGTATTTACGTTAGTTTCAGAATTAATATTAGCTAAATGTTCTTGTGTTTTAAAAATAATTTCTTCTTCAATTTCTTTCAGTAAAGCATACTGATCTGCATAATGCAGGTAAAAAGTTGAGCGGTTCAAATCAGCATTTTCACACAACTCTTTTATTGTGATTTGATTAATGGATTTGTTATGCATTAATTCAATTAAACTGGTCTTCAATAATAATTTGGTTATTTGTGTTCTGCGGTTATTTTTAGATGCCATACTCTTTCTCCATCATTCTGTATATTTATGTTTTTAAAACAACATAATTAAAAGATATGTACAATATATAGCAATAGTTTATCATCTGCGTATTGTAAATTGGACACTGTGTTGATAATATAATAAGTGATAATTAAACGAATGTCAATGAGGCCAATTAGGATAATGATGATGAAATATACCGATTAATCCTGAAATTATGTGTGCTTATACGTATATGGATATGGAAAAACAACAAGCACCAGACTTTAAAGAATATCCAGATATCTATTCGCTGCAACATGGAAAATCCTGGGACGAGTTGTCTATAGATGAAATGTGCGTTATTTTAGAGGCGTATGGTAAATTTGTGGCAGCTGAGATTTAAAAGACAGGGTGTACTGTGGAAAATTGGAATATCGGGAATGAGGCAAATTTTGGATTTGCAGGAGTGGGAATTGGGTTGAAAACCGCTGTAAACCCTGAATTAGAAAAAATAAGCTCATGGCAAAAAAATATTCTTCCTTATTTAGGAAATTCATGGTTAAAGAAAAATTTGTGGAACTATAATGGGGTACAGATGAGTGCAGTGGCAAAGGGAATTACTAAAGCATATGAAGAGATGGGAATAGATTCTTCTAATATTTATCCCAGTGCGCCTTCTGCCTATTTGAACAGCACAATGCTATATAAAAAAATAGTGACAGCTATAAACAAAGAATGTAACTTACCCGTGTTTATAGCGGAATTTTCTTATCCGTCTGGTAAAGTTACCGGTGCTTATTCAGGCTGGGATAAGGATATGAATTTACTCAAGATGGGCAGGCAGCCATGTATCAGGATACAATAGCGTGGGGAAAATCCCATGGAGTGGTGGGGATACGTTATTGGGCACCGGATTTTAAGGACTGGGGAAGTATGTCCTTGTTTGAATATGGAGATGGAGGTGCAGTTGCGAAAAAGGCCCTTCAAATAAGATAATGAAAGGTCATTTAATATGAAAAGTAAAACGAAAAATTTATTATCAAAAGAACTGATTACGAAACTGGTGAAGGTTAATTTTGGAGACAGTTGCAAAACAGGTGCAATAACAGAATTAAAAGGGGGAATGTTTAATTCTGCCTATTTAATTGAAAGAATAAAAGAAAAAGATCAGATTGTATTAAAAGTATCAGCTGCAACTGGAACACCTTTGCTTACTTATGAAAAAGATACGATGCAGACAGAAATTGAAGCATATCAATTAATTATGGAAAAGACCACCATACCGGTTCCAAAGATATTGGCGTCTGATTTTAGCAGGAAAGAGCTGAATAGCAATTATTTCTTTATGACTGCAATGGAAGGTGAACCAATGAATAAGGTATCCTCGAAAATCAGTAAAGAGAATAAGGAAAAAATTAAAAAAGAGCTGGCGGGTTACTTTGCGCAGCTGCATCAGATTAAGGGAAATTACTTCGGATACTTTACAACCGATCCAAAGCATCAATACACAACGTGGAAGGATGCTTTCTTACATATGTTTCATATGATTTTAACAGATGGGAAAACGCATAATATTAAATTGCCATACCATAAATATCAAAAGGTATTACAGGAAAGCGCAGGATATTTAGAGGAAATAAAGATGCCTTCTTTGGTGGATTATGATTTATGGCCAGGAAATATATTTGTAAAGAAAGCAGGAGAAGAATATGTAATAGAAGGCATTCTTGATTTTGAACGCTCCTTTTGGGGCGATGCATTTGCGGATTTCCCTCCTGCTTTTTTGATGGCTGATAATATGCAAAGAGAAAATTTATTCTTAGAGAGCTATTTAACAGCAAGTGCAGACAGAAAGGAATTTACCGAGGCGGATGAAATAAGATTCTACTTGTACCGGATGTATATTTACACGATTATGGCAGTTGAATCTTATCGTTATGGTTTTTTGTACGGTAAGATTCAGTTTTATTTTTCAAAATCCACTGCTGTAAAGTGTGTAAAAAAATTGGAATTAATTCAAAAAGGAGCTAAAGATTAATGAAGAAAAAGGTATTTTTGACAGGTGCATCGGGCTCCATGGGACAAGCAACATTAAAAGAATTGTTAAAAACCAGAAAATATGAAGTCATAGCATTAGTGCTGGATTCAGATGCAGATAAGAAAATTATGACTCCCTTTGAGAAAGAAAAAGATTTGACAATTTATTATGGTGACTTAACTGTATACAAAGATGTTTTAGCATGTATGAAGGGTGTAGATATTGTACTTCATATAGGAGCCCTGGTATCTCCTGCAGCAGACAACAACCCGAAATTAGCGATGAAAATTAATTATGGATCAACAGTAAATCTGATAAAAGCAATGAAAGAGCAGCCGAACTGGGAGAATATACGATTCGTTAATATTGGAACAATAGCAGAAACCGGAGATAGAATGCCTCCGATTCACTGGGGAAGAATAGGGGATCCACTTAAGCCAAGTGTATATGATTATTATGCAGTTTCCAAGATAGCAGCAGAAAGAGAAGTAATCGAGTCTGGATTAAAATACTGGGTTTCTTTAAGGCAAACCGGAATCCTATCGGAAAAAATGGCAAAGCATAATGATCCGATTATGTTTCATAATTGTTTGGACAACGTGCTGGAATATGTGTCAGATAGAGATTCTGCGATTATGATGGTAAACTGCTGCGAAAATGATCTGCCGGAAAGCTTCTGGGGACATATATACAATGTTGGAGGCGGTGAAAGCTGCCGTGTAAGCTGCTATAACATGTTTCAGGAAATGTTTAGAGCACTTGGTTTTAAAAATTTGGAAAATGTAATTGAAGCCAACTGGTTTGCAATTCGTAATTTTCATGGAACCTATTACCTGGATAGTGATAAATTAAATGATTATCTCCACTTCAGGAGTGATGGTCTTTCCTATTTTTATGATATTTATTTAAAGAATATGGGAATTATAGCGCCAATCGCCAAATTTGTAAATAAATTACCTGGTGGAGAAAAGTTTATGGGGGCCATTATTAAAAAGACATTTGCTAAAAATTTAATGGAAGACAGAGGAACCATGAACTGGATTAAAAATAATAGAACTGATCATATAGATCCATATTTTATATCCAGGGAGGTCTGGGAAAAATTACCTGAATTGAATCAAATGAAACATTTTCACGATTGGGATAAAGTGGTTCATATAGATCATGGGTATGATGAGACAAGGCCAGAATCGGAATTGACAATTAAGGATATAAAAGGAGCGGCAGCGTTCCGCGGGGGTGAATGTCTTTCCGAGGATATGGTAGTGGGAGACTGGAATACTCCTTTAAACTGGAAATGTTCATTTAACCATACTTTCAAAGGAAGTCCCAGATTAATTCTGGAAGGAGGGCACTGGTGTCCGGAATGTGAAAGAAAGAGCTGGAATTATCATGAGATAGCTAAAAAGAATCCATTTTTTGCACAGGTCTGGTATCCCCTTCATAGTAAGGATGAGCCTTCGAAAGAATACTTAAAGATTGTAAGTGAGCTGGATGTCAGAGAATAGACTTTATAAAACCAATAGGATAGTGAATCAAAAATTTACAATTATGAATGTATAATAATATTTGTTTGTTTATAATAAAGATATGTCATAAGCCTGGGAGCCAGTATGAAAATAAAGTTTGAGAAATATGGTATAAGAACCAGAATACTGATATTATTTACAGCATTAGTGATTATACCATTTTTTATATTAATCATTGTTGTATTTTCGGTCTTTCAACAGTATGCCAGGAAAAGTTACGGTGAAAGTATGGTTGATACTCTGACTGCTGTCACAACCCAGGTAATGGCATCTATGGAAAAATATGAGGAAAGTACCATGTCCTTTTATTATAATGGTGGTGTAGAGAAATTATCAGGACCTATAAGTGAAACGGATAAAAAGGCTATAGAAGATAATCTTTCGGCAATTTGTTACTCTTATAACGGAATTATGTCCTCCTATCTTGTATCAGAAGGAAGAGTATACCACAGTTATCAATCATATTCTAATCTTTTGGATGAGATGGAGCAATACCAAAATAAGATCATAGAAGACGGAGGTAGTTGCAGTTGGTACCCTACCAGTAAATTATTCGGTAGAGCTAATACGAATCACTATGTCATGGCCAGATCCTTAAACAGCAGTACAAAAAAGAATGTCGGAATTCTTTATTTAGTAGTCAATGATAAAATGATAGCAGATGCACTAAACCAGTTAAATATGGAGGATTCTGTTAAATACCTTGTTGACAAAAACGGCATGATATTATATAGCTCTGATACGTCCAAATTTGGAAAGAAATTTGATACAAAGCAGCTGGTACAGGAAAGTATAAGCGGCTATCATATCGGTAAAATTGGCGGACAGGAGACGTTAATAGCATCCTATCATCTTTTTGAAGCGGATTGGTATTTTATTAGCACAATCAGAGAAATGGATATGATGAAACTTATTTCTCCTTTAAAAAGAAGTTGTGTTTATATATCAATCGTATACTTACTGTTTCTGTTTATAATGCTTCTTACGCTCCAAAAATATGTTTTTCGTCCTTTAGGTGTCTTAAAGAGTTCCATGGATCAGTTTGCTTTAGGAAACCTGAATATTCAGATGCCTGATATTGCCATAGGAGAATTGTCAAGTTTATCAAAACATTTTAATAATATGACATTCAAAATTAAAAATCTTATGGTTAAAAATGAGAATGAAGTAAGAGAAAAGAACAATTTTAAAATGCAGTCTTTGGTAGCACAGCTGACACCTCATTTCATATATAATTCCTTAAACACAATTAGATGGATTGCAGTTATAAATAAACAGGATAATATTCAGAAGCTGACAGATTCCCTAATCCAGATATTGATGAATGCTGCAAAGGTTGACGACCTTAATTATACAATAGCCGATGAATTGGAATTAATCAAAAGCTATGCGGTTATTCAGAAAGCCAGATTCATGAATTTTGATTTGGAGATAGAGGCAGATGAATCAGTACTGTATTATAAAATTCATAAATTTTTGATTCAGCCAATCGTTGAAAATTCCATTATACATGGATTAGGAAGAGGCAGCAGCATTCATGGCAAGATTAAAATAAGAATTTGGGCCGATGAAGAATTAAAAATTATAGTTGAGGATAATGGAGTTGGTATGAATGTGGAAGAATGGAGTGAAAATAATATAAAAACAAAAAATCATACCAATATTGGATTAAAAAATATAGAACAAATTATAACTCTGGAATATGGAGAAAAATATAGTATTCAGGTTAATAGTAAAATTGGACAAGGAACTTTAGTAGAATATACATTACCAATTATCATAGGTGAAAAGATATGATTCGGTTAATAATTGTAGATGACGAAGTGCTCGCAAGAATAGGGATTAAATCGTTCCTTGAGGGAAAAGAGGATATAATTATAGGGGGAGTATTCAGCAAGGCTTCAGACGCTCTGGATTATTTAAGAACTAACCTGACAGATATTGTAATCACAGATATTGAGATGTCTGACATGAATGGACTTGAATTTATCAGGGATATTAGAAAAAATCATCTTGCAGAAGGAATTATCATACTAAGCTGCCATGATAACTTTGAATACGCCAGGGAGGCTATTTCTCTGGGGACAGACAGTTATTTATTAAAGCATAGTGTAGATGAAAAGAGCTTAATAGATGAAATATTCAAAGTCCATGCCAAAATTGCAAGTAATACATCACGTAATATTATTAAGAAAGAAAATAATCCGGAAAAAATGGTTGATCAAGCTGGAATTTATATTGTGGGTGTACTGAAGTTTCGCAAATCCCATCTGGGTGAGGAGATCCCCCTTAGTGGGCAGGTGGAAGAAAACATGTTGGTACACTTACTGGAAGAAATAGTAAATCAATATCATATGGGTACCCTGTTTGCTCCTTACAAAAAAGATATGTTTATTATATTCCGATTTGATGCTGATATAAAACCGTCTGAACGTGAAAATATGATTTTTGAATATGTGTCGGAGCTAAAGAAAAACGTAGAGCAATATGTAAATAAATCCTTAATCATGGGAGTAAGCCAGGAACTGGCAGATTCCAGGGATATACCGATTTGTTACAAAAATGCTGTTGCAGCTGCGGAATTAAGTTATTATGATGAAAAAAACTTTTTATTTAAATATAGCACTGAAAATTCTACAGTACCCCCTAAACTGCATTTTACACCTGAGAATTTTTTGGATGAGGAAGGAATTGAAAATTTTATGGAGGAATTGCAAATCTTCCTGAAAAGTTGTAAAAAGAACAGTGTAAGGGTAAATATTTTAAATGATATACTGATTCATGAAGTTAATACTCTTGTTTATAAGGTCTTAAACCAATACCGTTTTAACGAAGAGGTGATGAGTAAATGGAATTCTGTCTATCAGTTTATTCCCTCTGTTATTTATGCCGAAAATGTGGACATACTAAAAAACAATCTTATTAAGGTTATAGCCCGATTTCAGGAGGAGTTATTGTATCAGCTTCGTAAAGATGAATTTACTGAAATTTTTCATTTTATTGAAAGTAATCTGTCAGAAAAACTGTCGCTGTCAGAAATGGCAAATATGAATTGCATGAGCATACCTACTTTCTGTAAGAAATTTAAAGAAAGAACTGGTATGACACTGGTACAATATATTAATCAGCAGAAAATTGAGAGAGTTAAAATATATTTGAATGACCGTCGGTATTCCCTTGGACAGATTGCGGAAATAACCGGATTCTCAAACGAAAACTATATGATCCGGGTGTTTAAAAAGGTTACCGGACATACCGTAAAAGATTTTCGTTCCGATATTGATGATGTATAATTTTGAATGTCTGATATGATTTTTAATCTATAAAAAGTTAACCATATAATGAAATATAAATATAGGAATGAAAGAAAGAAGTCTGTTAGTAGAATTGACTGCTTTCTTTTTTTATAATATTAATGTAGCATTTTTCATTAATTTATATCCTGGTAATATATCATAAATAGAAAGTGAGAGAAAACATTGTTTAATATTGACAAAGTGAATTGGATTTGGGTTCCTGGCTGGAGTGCCGAGGATAAAGAGGTGCCAAAAATCGTTTATTTCAGAAAAAGTATAAAGTTAAGAAAGTTACCATCAGAATTAAAAATAAACATCTCAGCTGATTCCAGGTACAAACTTTATATTAATAAACAATTAATTGAAATTGGTCCCAGTAAAGGGGACAAATTTATATGGTATTATGATACGGTTGATATAGCACCATATTTACAAGAAGGAATAAACATAATGGCTGTTATCATTATGCGATATCCCTTGGATCATAGAAAAGGCAATCATGGGATATATAGAACAGAGACGCCTGGGTTATTTATTAATGGTGAGTATCAGGAAGAAAATGGAACAATCATTGATTTGTCTTCAGACAATACGTGGAAATGTTATAAGGAAGATCATATACATATTGTATCTGAATCCCCTATATTTGCACCCCTTCAAATTTTTGAAGAAGTTGCGGGAAATAAGGACTCTTTTGGCTGGATGGACAATGATTTTAAGGATACCAACTGGGAGAATGCAGTAGTATATGATTCTTCCGCAATAAGCAAAGCCGTTAGTCCGGGAAATTTAACAGCCAGAACAATCCCCTATATGAATAAAATACAAAAAAAGTTTAAAGATGTAACAGTTGTCAGAAAATCAGATTCCACGGAATATGCTTGGAATCGTATGTTAAATGGTGATGGAAGTGTTTCAATAAAGGCGAATACAGAAGAAATTATTGAGATTAATGCAGGGGAATTGATGACGGGTTTTCTGAAACTGGTCTTAACTGGTGGTACCGGGGCAACAATTAAGATATTACAGTCAGAAGGTTACGTTCAGCAGGAAACAGCAGATGATGTACAAGCATATTTACCGAGAAAAACAGATCGTATGGATCTGCAGAATGGCTATTTACATGGTTTTACAGATACTTATTATGTATTAGGAAGTGGAACAAAGGAAAAGACTGAAGTTTATGAGCCGTTCTGGTTCCGTACATTCCGTTTTATTCAATTAAAAATTCAGACAGCAAAGGAACCTTTATTGATAGAAAGTTTTGATTATCAGGAAACAGGGTATCCACTGGAAGTAAAATCATGGGTAAAGACATCTGATGAATCCTTGGCGGGTGTCTGGAATATCAGCGAGAGAACTCTTAAGAGGTGTATGCATGAAACATATGAAGACTGCCCGTTTTATGAGCAGCTGCAATATGCCATGGACACCAGAACTCAGATACTGTATACATTTGCAGTGTCTGCTGATGACAGGCTGGCACGTAAATGCTACGATGATTTTAAGCGGTCTCAAAGATATGACGGGATGATCAACTGCTCCTATCCCAACTATGGTCCTAATGTTATTCCAGGATTTTCAATATATTATATACTGATGCTCTATGATCATATGATGTATTTTGGGGATGAGGAGTTAATTAAATTCCATATGCCTACAGTTGACGGTATACTTAATTATTTTGACCGGACTCTTACCCAGGAAGGGCTTGTGGGAAAAAATGGTGGTCTGAATTTAAAGGATGCCTATTGGTCTTTTATCGACTGGACTTCACAATGGAAAGAAACGACGGGAGTTCCAAGAGCCATATTACAAGGGCCAATAACCATGGAAAGTCTTTTATACGTAATGGGGTTGTCCCATGCGGCAAAATTAGCTGTTTTTATTGACAGAAAAGACGTTGCCCGGGAATATGAGAATCGTGCAGAGAAAGTCATAAAAGCAGTTCAGAAGAACTGTATAGGACAACAGGGTATGATTCAGGATGGCCCGGGGATAGATGAATATAGTCAGCACTGCCAGGTATTTGGAGTTCTGACAGAAGTTTTGGATATAGAGACTGGCAGGAAAAATATGATAGAGACTTTGAATCATAAGCGGAAGTATGCTCAATGTTCTGTAGCGATGGCGTTTTATTTATATCGTGCCTTAGAAAAAGTTGGTATGTATGAACGTACAGATGAGCTCTGGAATCTATGGCGTGATATGTTGAAAAAGAACTTGACTACTTGTGTGGAGGATGGTTTGGAAGAACGGAGTGACTGCCATGCATGGGGGGCTCTGGCACTTTATGAGCTTCCGGCGGTGGTGCTGGGAGTACGTCCCACATCTCCGGGATTTAAAACAGTTGAAGTGAAACCAATAACGGGTTATTTTGAGTGGGCAGAAGGGGAAGTTGTAATACCCAGGGGAATAGTAAAAGTTAACTGGAAAAAAAATGATAAAAAAATTGATATCAGATATGAAATATGTGAAAGCCAATAAAGGTAAGAATATAAAATTTTGAATGAAAGACAGAAGTTTGTTAATGGAAATGACGACTTTCTTTTTTTATAATAGGTTTGTAAATATAAAATTTAAAAACAAGGGAGAGGGTAATGATGAAATTAAAAAAATTTATGGTAATGTTATCTTTCGCAGCTACGGTGGGGATGGTATTTACCGGATGCAGCAGGAATGAGACACCAATTAAAACAGAGGGGAGTGAATCAACCAGAGAAACAAGCAGTGAGACAACCTCTGGTAGTGACGTAAAAGGGGAATCCAATCAGAAAATATCTGGTACTATAACTATATTTGAGCATGAATATAGTTATGAAGACAGTCTGAAAAAAGTGATTGAGGGATTTAATAAAATATACCCCAATGTTGATGTGAAGTATGAAATTAAGGCAGGGCAGGAATATTACAGTATTTTATCCACTGCAATTCAGTCAGGTGATGGACCGGACTTATTCTGGACAAATGGAACTTCTTCCAGCAATATGGCTGATTTTGTAGCCAACGGTATTTGTTACGATCTGACAAATTCAGTGGATTACAGCTTATTTGACAAAAGCGCCCTGGATTTAACTAAAATCAAGGATAAAAATTATTCCATTCCATGGCTGACCCTGGATACCAGAGCAGTGTATTATAACGAAGATATGTTTAGGGAAAACGGCTGGAAGATACCAGAGTCGTTCAGTGAGTTTGAGACATTGTTAGGTGAGATTAAAAAGACCGGCATTACTCCAATTTCGCTATGTGCAGCTGATCCCTATTGTCTTCTCTTTGCGTTTGAACCTGTACTTGCAGCTTATGATTCAGAGTATACCAAGGGTCTTTCCGATTATTCTGTATCAGTTACGGATAAGCCAGTAAAGGATAGTTTAAATTTAATGCTTGACTGGGCGGATAAGGGTTACTTTGGAGATAACTGGCTTGGAGTGGCTGATAATAATGCGCAGATCCTTGGTTTTACTACAGGTAAGGCTGCAATGGACATCGCCGGTTCATGGGATGCGGCTACAATAAGCCAAAATAATCCGGATTTGAAATTTGGTGCATTTGTAATTCCTACGGAAAATGGAACAACAGGTTTGGTTGGGACCCCCGCTAATGGTTTTTCTGTAAATTCAGCTTCAAAAAATTTAGATGCAGCCATTGCATTTGCTAATTATTGTGCATCACTGGAAGGGCAGAAGATCTGGGTACAGTCCCAGGGAGCTGTTTCAGCCAGTAAAGATATTGAGGCTTCCTCAGATATTGCAAAGCAGATAAGCAGCTATGGAACTGATAACACATACAGAAGCTGGCAGAATGTTTTAAGTACTCATTCCACTGATGGAAAAGCTGCAACCTTATTCAGTACTGATTTTCCAAAATTATTTTCCAAACAATTGCCCGTGGAAGATTTTCTAAAAGAAATTAACGAAGTAATGCAGTGACCTGATTACTAACACACAAAGACTGTTGCGGATATGAAAAGGATACGAGAATGTCTGCAACAGTCATTTTTAGGAGGCTTTATGAAGAATAAAAGGAAACATTTGCTCTTTATTGCACCTGGCTTTATTTTATATACACTTTTTATAATAGTTCCAGTCATTTATGTGATCTATCTAAGTTTCTTTGAATGGTCAGGTTTTGGCACTATGAAATTTTGTGGAATGGATAATTTTGTGACCCTTTTTACTGACTCAAAAATTTCACCGGCATTTTTACATGCGATATTTAATAATCTAAAATATCTTTTATGTGTATGGCTGATAATAACACCGTTTCAATATTTTCTGGCATATTTATTCTATATAAAAATCCCATTCTTTAAATATATCAAGTTTATGGTATTTTTACCTTACGTTATCAGCTCAACCATTGTAAGTTTTTTTGCAACATTGATTTTTGATCCCAATATAGGATATCTAAATCAGTTTCTGGCAGGAATCGGACTGTCCCATTTACAGGGTGCCTGGTTTGGTGATCCTGATTGGGCATTTAAATTATTGATTGTAATGATAATCTGGCAGGGTGCTGGTTCCGGTATTATGATTTTCTATTCTAACATGATGGATGTTCCACTGGATATAATGGAAGCCTGCAGGATTGATGGATGTACAGAAAGACAAAGATTTCTACATATTCTTCTTCCAATGACCCTGCCCTCCTGTGCATCAATCATTACGATGAGTACAATCTGGGCATTAGCAATTTTTGATATGCCATTTATTTTAGGGGGGTCAACCGGTGGCATTAAAGGTTCCCTTGATTTTGTAAATCTGGTGTTTTACCGTTATACTTTTGGCAGTGCCTATAACGGACAGTCAAATCTTGGGTTTGGTGCCTCGATCTGCGTTATTATGTTTGTGGTCATGCTTTCAATCACCGCCATACAGAATAAGTTACTTAACAAGTTTGAATACGAAAATTAGGAGGCTTCCTTGTGAGCAAAAAGCATAAAAGACATGAAATTTTATCTCCGACAGCAAAGACCATACGATGGGTTCTATCCTTTGTTTTAATTCTCTACACCTGTTTTACTATATTTGTATTTGTTGTTACATTATTGGATTCATTTAAATCAAAAAGTGACTTAGTTACTAATTTTACAGGATGGCCTGCGAAGTTTTTGCTGGATGGTTATTTGAAAATTTTATTTCATGATCAATTCTTTCTGTATTTTAGAAACAGTGCCATTTTAACATTATGTGGAACAGTGGGTTGTATTCTACTGTCCTCCATGGCGGCTTATGGCATAGCCAGATACCAGTTTAAAGGAAAAGCTTTTATTACCAGTTATTTTTTAATCGGCTTAATGGTGCCGGTTCAAGTAAGTGTTCTTCCAATCTTTTTAATGTTAAAAAAAATAGGGCTATTAAATCATCTGTTAGGATTGATCCTTGTATATATATCAGGAATTTCCATGTCGTGTTTTATTTTCCAGAAATTTTTCAAAACTGTTCCGGCTGCTTTGGAAGAATCCGCAAGACTTGACGGAGCTGGTGATTTCACCATATTTTTCCGGATTATCTGCCCTATCAGTAAACCTGTAATTTTTACAATGGCGCTGATTACCGGTATAGGGCAGTGGAATGATTTTTATATGCCAATGGTACTTTTAGGGGGGGAGAGGGTTAAGCCATTAACCTTAGCAATTTATCAATATATTGGACAGTTTACAAGGTATATGAATGAGTCCATGGCGGCAGTTGTTGTTACGTTAATACCCATTGTCATCCTTTATTTTCTCTTCTCTACGCAAATTGTGGAGGGACTAACAGGTGGTGCAGTAAAAGGATAGGCACGTTAAGAAAAGGAGTCGGTCAAGCCAAAAGTAAAAAGCAGAAGGAAGGCAGAAGAATGAACTGCCTTTCTTCTGCTTTTATATGTAAAAGCAATAAGTAACAAAAATGAGAAAAAATAGAAAATGGGACAGAACATAAATGAAAAATAAAGAACGAAGATAAAATAAAGAACCCAATGTATCATTTATAATAAGCATACATTCAGGATTTGTAATTACAGGGGGGATACAAATGTTGAAAAGGATAAGGAAGAGGAGACGTATTATGGCTGGAAAAAAGAAAGAACTAGGCGTAGACAGCATGGGCATACAAAAGACCATGACAAAATTAGACTATTTGGGTGATAGTTCCGGACAGATATCTCTTAATTTATTGGGGGGACTGGTAGGACAGTTGATTTACTTTTATACGGATAAAGTAGGGCTTGCAGCAGGAATTATGGCAACGCTGCTTTTGATTGTAAAAGTTATTGGTGCGTTTGCAGATCTGTTTATGGGAGAAGTCGTCGATTCCACAAAATCAGATAAAGGAAAATGCCGCCCATGGTTTCTTAGAATGGCCCTTCCCTCGGTAGCAGCTATTATTCTGATCTTCACAGTACCTAAAAACATATCTCCAAGTATGCAAAATATTTATGTACTTATTACTAATTTATTTCTTACATGTATTGTTTATACAGCAATAGCCATACCTTATGGAGCAATTATGGCCACTCGTACGAAAAGTGTGGAAGAACGCGGCAAAATAGGAATTGCCAGAGCAGCCTCCGGTTATGTGGTCGGCATGGTTGTCAGCGTATTATTGATACCTCTTACTAATATGCTTGGCGGAAATCAGGCGGCTTGGATTAAGTTAGGAGTGATCTTTGCGGTTGTTTCAGGACTTAGCCTATTGTTCCTTTATAAAACTTCCCGTGAAGAGAATATTGAAGAGGAAAGTGAAAAAGAGGAAAAGAGTCCATTTTTCCAATCTCTTCGGTTGTTGTTTAAAAATAAATATTGGGTGATTATGCTTGGTGTTAATTTATTTCTGAATATTTCATCTGGACTGAGTATGTCTGGCGGAGCCTATTTTTCAAAATGGATATTAGGAAATGAAAATTTAGTTGCATTAATGGGCGCAGTTGGATTAATTCCTACTTTTTTAGGGTTTGCAGCAGTTGGCCCTATGGTTAAAAAATTTGGGATGGCTAAAACAAGTCAGATTTGTTGCGGCGTTGGTGTATTGGGCGGTATTATCAGAGTATTTACACCGTATAGCTTAATTTCCTGTTTAACTGCAGGAGGATTGATGACATTTGCCAATATTCCGATTATGTGTTTATCTGGAGCACTTGTAAATAATTGCGTAGAATATAATGAATGGCTGTCCGGAAAGAAGCTTGTAGGAATGACCAATAGTGCCAGTTCCTTTGGAAGTAAAATTGGTTCAGGAATTGGAGGGGCTTTAATTGGCTGGCTTTTGGCATTAGGTTCTTATGATGCAAAGTTAATGGTGCAGCCGGATAGTGCTATTTATGCTATATTCGGATTCTCTATTTACATTCCGCTGATTTTATTTGTTATTATGTTCTTTCTATTTTCAAAATATAATTTGGAAAATATCTATCCACAAATTGTAAAAGATCTGAAAGAAAGAAGAGAGAAGGATGAAACTGTTTAGTTATGTGGATCTTTACGATACCCCAAAGGGGTGATGCCATATTGCTTTTTAAAGGCAGTCTGAAAGTGGCTTTGACTGGAAAAACATAAATAATTACTGATATCGCTAATACTTTTATTGGTATATGCAAGCAGATATCTGGATTCTTCCAATTTACAGCGTACGATAAATGTGCTCAGATCAAAGCCTAAAGTCTGCTTGAACCGGTGGGTGAAATACGAACGGCTAAAGCCCAGATGAGAAGCTACATCTGAAACAGTCAATCGTATATTGGTATTTTTTATAACATAATGAATCGCCTTTTGAATCGCATCATCACTGGTAACAGGAATTTTAGATTCAGAGACACGGCAGGTAAAGTCCAATAATGCTTTTTGATTTAAATTATAAATGGATTCAATGGTGGTAAACTGTTCTATGTTTTGGATATATAAATCTGACAATTGAAAAGCGTTATCCATAGGGATTCCTCCACGAATTGCCGCACGGGTCGCTAAAGTAATCATAACAATAGCAGTATTTTTGGCCTGACGAATGGGGGTTGATGCGATAATACCTTCGTGGATGGTTGTAGAATCAGCAGTGAAATTTTTTAATGCTTCTATATTGCCACTTTCAACGATATGAATTAACTTTTGTTCTATTTCGTAGGAATTGTTAAAAGAACCACTTTCTTTGTTGATATATATATTTTCAGCTTGTCTCGCCGCTATGTTATCTGGTACTTGTCCCTGGTTCATATCAATGATATCGGATAACGCCAAAGGAATCTGGTTTAAAGCATAATGAAAGAACAGCATCTTATTGCAAAAAGAGGAAAGGGTCATTGTTGAAATATTTGAAAAATAAGTATCAAAGCTTTTCCGGTCTTCTTTTACAATAAAGTATTCACGGTACATCACACGTAAGATTTCCTGAGAATAAGGAACGCTGCTGACAGGACCAATTACTAACTGAATGCTGGCATCTTCTTTGAGTTGAATGCAACCAAAAAATGAATAAAAGCTGGTTGTAATATAGGAAATGGAAGCGGTTTGCTGCCATAAGATATCCAGGTAAGAAGCAGGCGGTTGCGTTATTAAGGTTTGTTCTGGAAAAGAACCAGTCAATTTGTGGTTTTTATAGACATAAACGGGAATCAGTGAATCCCTGTAGAAATATTGGCAAAAAGCTTCGATGTTTTGCATGTAAGTCTCTCCTATATGGTGTTTCTATTTTAATAGATTAATGAAGTATGATACAACAATTTTATAATAATAAAAACAATTATGCAATAGTAATGTTAAGAATGGAGGATTACCAGTGAACATATATGACTTAACAACAGAGTATCAAAGAGATCCAATTGGAATGGATCTTTTAAAACCCAGATTTTCGTGGAAGATAGAATCAGATGATAAAGGTGTTATGCAAAGTGCATATCAGATAATCGTATCAGACAGGGAGGGTGAGATATGGAACACACATAGGATAGAAAAGGAAGACTCTGTTTTAGTGCCATATGAGGGGAAGGAACTGGAGCCAGAGAAGCTGTATCATTTAACGGTGAGGGTACATGACAATCAGGGAAATCAGGCAGTTGGTGAAGGTACTTTTGAAACCGGAAATTTAAAGGGAACTAATTTTAGAGCAAAATGGATTACTCATGAACTTTCACAAGATGAAACAGCCTGTGCTGTTTTTAACAAAAAGTTCCAGATAGAAAAAAACGTAAAAATGGTTCGTGTCTATGCGACGGCTCTTGGTATTTATGAAATAAAAATAAATGGAAAGAAGGTAGGAGATACCTACCTGGCACCTGGCTGGACAAATTACAAAAAAAGAATTCAATATCAGACCTATGAAGCAGATAACTACTTAAAGCAAGAAAACGAAATTGAGATAACAGTAGCAAATGGCTGGTATAAAGGTTATTTATCGTTCACCTGTACTCCAAACCAATATGGAGACAGAACTGCTGCTTTGGCGGAAGTACACATTACTTATGAAGATGGAAGTAAGGAAGTAATCCTGACAGATGAGACATGGAGCGTATATACGGGAGCAGTTAAGCGGGCAGAGCTTTATATGGGTGAAACTTATGACAGCCTGGAAGAAAAGAAATTACAGGGCAAATCCATAGCAATCTGCAAAGAAGAGGGTGTATTTGATAAGACTCGCCTGGTTTCACAGGAATCAGAACCGGTACGCATTAAAAAACGCTTTCCTGCAAAGGAATATATTATGACTCCTAAAAAAGAAAAAGTGATTAACTTTGGACAGAATATTGCAGGATTTGTGGAGTTTAAGGTTAGGGGAAAGAAGGGGCAGCAAATTAAGATACGCCATGCTGAGACCTTGGATAAGTATGGGGATTTTTATCCGGATACCCTTCGTGCTGCTATATCAGAAGATATTTTTATTTGTGACGGAAGTGAGCAGATATTGAAACCCAGCTTTACGTTTCATGGGTTCCAATATATCTGCGTGGAAGGATTAGATGAAATATGTCTGGAAGATTTTACGGCTTGTGCTATCCATACAGATATGGAGGATACGGGGAGCTTTCTATGCTCCAATGCCATGGTAAATCAGCTTCAAAGTAATATTTATTGGGGGCAAAGTGATAACTTTGTGGATATACCAACGGATTGTCCCCAAAGAGATGAGAGACTGGGCTGGACGGGAGATGCCCAGGTGTTTTCAGGTACGGCTGTATATCTGCGAAATACAGCAAGATTTTTTACAAAATGGCTTCATGATCTGGCATCGGAACAATCCGAAGATGGTGGAGTACCCCATGTTGTTCCTGATGTACTGGGAAGTTATAGTGCAGCCGCATGGAGCGATGCAGCGACAATAATTCCCTGGGCGATTTATGAAACCTATGGAGATAAGCGTATTTTAGAAGATCAGTATGAATCCATGAAGGGCTGGGTTGATTATATTACGAATCATACCGAGAATAACGGATTATGGATGAGCGATTATCAGTATGGAGACTGGCTTGCTTTGGATAAAGAGGAATTTGCAGATCGAACAGGAGCAACAGATCGATATCTGATCGCCAATTCATATTATCTCCATTCAATGGATATTGTAAAAAAATCGGCTCTGGTACTTGGAAAGAAAGAAGATGCCATAAAGTATGGTGATTTATATGACAATATTTTAAATGCATTTCGGAAAGAGTATTTCACCTCTACAGGAAGAATGGTAGGAGAAACACAGACAGCACTTACTTTAGCACTGCACTTTAATTTAGCAGAGGAAAAAAATAAACAACGGATTGCCAAGATGCTTGAAAGTAATATTGGAGCACACAAAAATCATTTGAGCACAGGATTTGTTGGAACACCATATATTTGTCATGCATTGTCTGATTATAATATGCATGAGCTTGCCGGTGCTTTATTTCTGAAGGAAGATTTTCCGTCCTGGCTGTATGCGGTGAAGAAAGGTGCGACTACTATTTGGGAGCGTTGGAATTCCATCAAGCCAGACGGTGATTTTGATGAGTCAGGAATGAATTCCTTAAATCATTATGCTTATGGTTCCATAGGAGAATGGATGTATAAAAAACTGGCAGGTATCAATCCGGTAACAGCAGGGTACAAAAAGTTCTATATTAAGCCAATGTTTATCAAAGGGATAACCTGGGTAAAAGCATCTTTTGAATCGGTTTATGGATGTATTCAGAGCGAATGGGAATGTAAGAACAATAGAATTACCGTAAAAGTGAAGATTCCCCCAAATACAACGGCTTCTCTTTATCTACCGGAAAAAGATGAAGTGATTGAATTAGGATCAGGGAGCTATTCTTATGAATATGATACAGATACGAAGTTGGAAATAGAACGGTTTACTATGGAAACTACATTAGGAGAAATTGCAGGAGAGCCCGTTGCAAGGCAGATTATAGAGCAGGCGACACCCGGATTTTTTGATGCACCAATGATTCAGTACGCTTATGGACTTAGCTTAACAGAGTTGCTCGCACAGGCACAGCCGTTAGAGCCGGTATTGAAAGCAGTTATTAATACACTGAATCAATCCTAAGCCTGACATAATTCGTTTATAAAGGAGAAAAAGATGGGAATAGAACAAATCAAAGAATTGGTCAGCAATATGACATTAGAGGAAAAAGCAGGATTATGTTCCGGCGAAAATTTTTGGAACACAAAAGAAGTAGAAAGACTTAATATTCAAAAGATAATGCTTTCAGATGGACCTCATGGATTAAGAAAACAAGATGCACAGGCAGATCATTTAGGCGTAAATGAGAGCATCAAGGCTGTTTGCTTTCCAGCAGGCTGTTTGACTGCTGCAAGCTTTGACAGAGAATTGTTAACAACAATCGGTGAAGCAATAGGAGAAGAGTGTCAGGCAGAAGGGGTAGGCGTCCTGCTGGGGCCTGCTGTTAATATTAAACGTTCCCCCTTATGCGGACGAAATTTTGAATATTATTCAGAGGATCCTTATGTAGCCGCAGAGACAGCGAATGCATTTATTAAGGGAGTACAAAGTAAAAAGGTTGGTACAAGTATCAAGCATTTTCTTGCCAACAATCAGGAGCATAGAAGAATGACCAGTTCGTCTGAAGTGGATGAGAGAACCCTTCGGGAAATTTATCTTGCAGCATTTGAAGGAGCAGTAAAATCCGGTAAGCCCTGGACGGTTATGTGTTCTTATAATAAAATAAATGGTACTTATGCCTCAGAGAATCCAGTCTATTTAACAGACATACTTCGTAAGGAATGGGGATTTGACGGCTGTGTCGTCAGCGACTGGGGCGCAGTAAATAACAGAGTTCTGGGACTAAGTGCAGGAATGGATTTAGAGATGCCGGGAAGTGGCGGAATTAATGATGCTCTCATTGTAGAAGCGGTAAAGAATGGGGAACTAGAGGAGAAGGTACTAAACGAAACTTGTGTACGTATTCTGGATGTGACTTATCGTTATTTAGAGAATAAAGATAAAAGTGCGGTATTTGATTTGGAGAAAGATCATGCATTGGCAAGAAAGGCAGCAGAAGAGTCAATCGTATTATTGAAAAATGAAGAAAACATATTACCAGTTTCGAAAGAGAAAAAGATCGCTTTTATCGGAGAATTTGCAAAAAAACCGCGTTATCAGGGTGGCGGAAGTTCACATATTAACAGCTTTAAGGTGACTTCTGCAATGGAATCTGTGTCAAACCTGGGTTTAGAGTACATTACTTATGAACAGGGTTATCAGACACAGAAGGATGAAACAATAGAAGAATTAAAGCAGAAGGCAGTTCGTGCCGCTAAGAATGCTGAGGTAGCTGTTATTTTTGCAGGACTTCCGGATAATTTTGAATCAGAAGGTTATGACAGAAAACATATGCGTCTGCCAGATTGTCAGAATGAGTTAATTGAGGAAATATGTGATATACAACCAAATACCATTGTGGTATTACATAATGGATCACCAGTAGAAATGCCATGGATTCATAAGGTGAAAGGGTTGGTCGAGGCTTATCTTGGAGGGCAGGCGATTGGGGAGGCAGTTGTAAATGTACTTTATGGTAAGGTAAATCCAAGTGGAAGACTTCCAGAGACATTCCCTGTCAGGTTAGAAGATAATCCTTCTTATTTGTTCTTTCAGGGGGAGGGTGATGTTGTAGAATACCGGGAAGGTGTTTTTGTAGGGTACCGCTATTACGAATCTAAAAAGGCAGAAGTACAGTTTCCTTTTGGATACGGGTTATCTTATACCCAGTTTGCATACAGTAATATGAAGGTAGATAAAAATAGCATTAACGATACTGAAACAATTAAAGTCTCTGTGGATGTAACGAATACGGGAACCGTTACAGGAAAAGAAGTAGTGCAGCTTTATGTATCGCCAGCTTTGGGAAATATATTACGCCCTGTTATTGAACTTCGTGGCTTTGAAAAGATTCAATTAGAGCCAAACGAGACAAAAACAGTGACTTTTACCCTGGATAAGAGATCTTTTGCGTATTGGAACACCGCAATACATGACTGGCATGTATTAAGCGGGAAATACACAATTCATATTGGAAAATCAGTCAGAGAACTTGTATTATCAAGCTCAGTTACCTTGGAATCAACAACTGTAATACCTGTCAGATATGATCTTAACACTACTCTGGGAGATATCATGAAAAATCCAAGAGGAAAAGCGATTCTTGAAGCTGGACAGGCACAGATGTTTGCAGGCACTCAGGCAAAAGAGATGGAGGAGACGGCACAGGACAGCAGTGGTGCAATCAATGATGAGATGATGCAGGCAACCATGGAGGCAATGCCGCTTCGCCAGATGTTAAGCTTTATTCCTGGGATGAGGCGGGAAATGTTACAGCAGCTGATTGATGCATTAAATAACAATTGAATTTATTTTATGTCGGAAGCGCTTTTCATTGCGCTTCCGATTTTTGGTTGTGCACTTACATTTGCGCCCAGCAGAGGTAACCAGCTAAAGCATTTTGGGAGCCTGAAGCTTTCTGTATTCTCCCGGCGTCATTGTTACATACTTTTTGAAAAAACGCTGGTAGCTTTGCA